>CAJMSO010000082.1 GCA_905216075.1 uncultured bacterium
CCGTCGCTCGCGTACCAAAGTACGCGTCGCTCCTCTTTCGGGGCGACCTGGGGCACTTGGAACCGGCTCGCTGCGATGCCATAACATTGACGCCAAAGTGCCAAAACCACCACAAAGGTGCCTGTCCCCTTTGTGGTGGTTTTGACCCGAGATAGCAAGAAACCCGGTCCTGCACAAGGCAGAACCGGGTTTCTTTAGCAATGCTTGCTGTACTCAGGCAGTAACTAGCAGTTACTCAGCCAGGAAGTCACGCTGGACAGCGGGATCGACCTTGACGCCAGGGCCCATGGTGGAAGACACGGAGATGGACTTGACGTACTTGCCCTTAGCAGAAGAGGGCTTGACGCGCAGGATCTCGGTGTACAGGGCAGCGTAGTTCTCGACGAGCTGCTGCTCAGAGAAGGACTTCTTGCCCAGGGGCACGTGGCAGATGCCGTAGCGGTCGGCGCGGTACTCAACGCGGCCAGCCTTGAGCTCGGAGACCATCTTGGCGACGTCCATGGTCACGGTGCCGAGCTTGGGGTTCGGCATAAGGCCACGGGGACCAAGGATCTTACCGATGCGGCCAACCTTGGCCATCATGTTCGGCGTAGCGATAGCGGCGTCGAAGTTGATCTCGCCCTTCTGGATCTGGGCGACGAGCTCGTCGGAACCGATGATGTCGGCGCCGGCAGCCTCGGCCTCGCGGGCCTTCTCGCCCTCGGCGAAGACGGCAACACGAACGGTCTTGCCGGTGCCGTGAGGCAGGGAGATGGAACCACGGATGTTCTGGTCAGCCTTACGAGTATCGATGCCCAGACGGAAGTGGGCCTCGACGGTCTCGTCGAACTTGGCGGTGTCGAGCTCCTTGATGAGCTTGGCAGCCTGAAGGGGGGTGTAGAGCGTGGCGCGGTCGATCTTCTCGGCAGCGGCGTTATAGCTCTTACCATGCTTAGCCATGTGCATTACCTCCTGTGGTTAAACGGGCGTGAGCCCTCCCACATCGTATCGTGTGCCCTATTGCACACATTTAACGGGCGCCCCGGCCGGAGCACCCGTCGTTACCATAAGAAATCGCTACTCAGCGATGGTGACGCCCATGGAACGGGCGGTACCGGCGATGATCTTCTTGGCGGCGTCAATGTCGTTGGCATTGAGGTCCGGCATCTTGATCTCGGCAATCTTGGTGAGCTGCTCCTGGGAGAGCTGACCAACCTTGTCGGCCTGGGGCTTAGCGGAACCAGACTTGAGGTTCAGCTCCTTCTTGATGAGGTGAGCCGCCGGCGGGGTCTTGGTGATGAAGGAGAAGGACTTATCCTCGTAGACAGAGATCTCAACGGGGACGATGTCGCCCTTCTTGTCCTGCGTCTCGGCGTTAAAGGCCTGGCAGAACTGCATGATGTTCACGCCAGCAGCGCCCAGGGCGGGGCCGACGGGAGGAGCGGGGTTAGCTGCACCAGCAGGAATCTGGAGCTTAATGACGTTGGCAACCTTCTTCTCAGCCATGGTCATTCCTTTCGAATCACGAGTGTGAAGTACTTGCTATATCGTAAGCACGCACGTGTTAGAAGCACTCCTGAGATGAGCAGTCACAGAAGAAGCACGCTCGCGCGAACGGACGAAAACTTAAGCGATGACAGCGACCTGGTTAAAGTCGAGCTCGACCGGCGTCTCGCGGCCAAAGATCATCAGCGTGACCTTGAGCTTGCCAGCCTCGGTGTTAACCTCGGAGACCTTGCCATCAAAGTCGGTAAGCGGGCCATCGGTGACGCGGACGGACGTGCCGACCTGAATATCAACCGAGGTGCGCTTGGGCGAATCGCCCTTACCGGGACGACGAGTCATCTTGTTGTACTCGTCACGGGAAAGCGGAGCGGGCTTGCCGTTGCCGCCTAGGAAACCGGTGACGCCGGGCGTGTTGCGAACACACGTCCAAGCATCGTCATCCATCTCCATGCGGACCAGGACATAACCCGGGAAGATCTTGGAATCCTTGGTCTCGCGCTTGCCACCCTCTTTGATCTCGGTGACGCGCTCCATAGGAATCTCGATATCAAAGATACGGTCCTGCATGCCCATGGTCTCGATACGATGCTCGAGATCGGACTTTACGCGGTTCTCGTATCCGGAGTAAGTGTGAACGACGTACCAACGCTTAGACATGGTTTAGCCCCTCAATCCAGAGAACAGAGCAAGAGCCTCGCCAAAGCCAGCATCGAGCAGAGCGATGACGACGCCGACGACGACCAGAGAAGCGCAAACGACGACCGAGTAGTTCACGAGCTCCTTCTTATCGGGCCACGTGACACGCTTCATCTCGGACTTGACCGAAGCGAAATACTTCTTGGTGCGGGCGAAGAAACCAGGCTTCTCGTTCTTCTTGGACTTCGCAGCCTTCTCGTTCTTCTTGGCAACGGCCTTCTTGGCCTCAACCTTGGAGTTGGCGGCAGCGTTGTTGGCAGGTGCCGGCTGCTGAGCCTTCTTCTTGTTCTTCTTGTTGGCCATTTGGGTTACCTCCGCGCAATGCGCTTATACATGAGTAAACCGTAAGCCCCCAAGTGGGAGCTTACGGAATAATGACTGGCACGCCAGGAAGGACTCGAACCCTCAACACTCGGTTTTGGAGACCGATGCTCTACCAATTGAACTACTGGCGTATGTGACTAGAGACTAGCGAGTCTCTTTGTGCAGCGTGTGGTGACGGCACCAGGGGCAATACTTCTTGATCTCCATACGATCAGGCATGGTCGACTTGTTCTTGGTGGTCGTATAGTTGCGGCGCTTGCACTCAGTGCACGCAAGAGTAACTAGAGTACGCATGTATCCTGAACCTTTCATTTCCGCCCCGTACGGGCACGAGTTGTTACTTTATCAGCTCCACGTAAGTGCTGTCAATGAAAACCTCGAGTCAATTGGTTCTCGGTGGATCCATTCATATTTGGAACACATCAATGAAGCCATCGAGAGCTAATCGACGGTGCATCCAGGACCATTATCGATCCTCTTGACACCAGCAACGGCTCAATATCCATTGCAGAAAAGAACCCGGCACCCATATAAGTGCCGGGTTCTCTAAGTCAGCTATATCAAAGAGCTAATTTTACTCAATGATCGTGGAGACGATGCCCGAACCGACGGTGTGGCCACCCTCGCGGATAGCGAAGCGCAGGCCCTCCTCCATGGCGATCGGGTGGATGAGGTCGCCCTCGATGGTGATGTGGTCACCAGGCATAGCCATCTCGGTGCCCTCGGGGAGCTTGACCGAACCGGTAACGTCGGTGGTACGGAAGTAGAACTGAGGACGATAACCATCGAAGAACGGGGTGTGACGGCCGCCCTCCTCCTTGGTCAGAACGTAGATCTCGCCGGTGAACTTGGTGTGCGGGGTAACCGAACCGGGCTTGCAGAGAACCTGGCCGCGCTCGATGTCCTCACGCTTGATGCCGCGGAGCAGCAGACCGACGTTGTCGCCAGCCTCGCAGAAGTCCATGGACTTACGGAACATCTCGATACCGGTAACGACGGTGTTCTGGGTATCCTTGATGCCGACGATCTCGACGGGCTCGTTGAGCTTGAGCTCACCGCGCTCGACACGGCCAGTAGCAACGGTACCACGGCCGGAGATGGTCATAACGTCCTCAACGGCCATCAGGAACGGGAGGTCGTTGTTACGAGCAGGCGTCGGGATGTACTCGTCGACGGCCTTCATGAGCTCGCGAATGGCGTCCATCCACTTGGCGTCGCCCTCGAGAGCGCCCAGAGCGGAGCCACGGATGACGGGGATGTCGTCGCCGGGGAAATCGTACTCGGAGAGGAGCTCACGGGTCTCCATCTCGACGAGGTCGATGAGCTCGTCATCGTCGACCATGTCGCACTTGTTCAGGAAGACGACGATGTAGGGAACGCCGACCTGACGGGCGAGCAGAATGTGCTCGCGGGTCTGAGCCATGGGGCCGTCGGTAGCGGCGATGACCAGGATAGCGCCGTCCATCTGAGCAGCACCGGAGATCATGTTCTTGACGTAGTCAGCGTGGCCCGGGCAGTCAACGTGAGCGTAGTGACGGGCAGCAGTCTCGTACTCGACGTGGGAGACGGAGATCGTAATGCCGCGCTCGCGCTCCTCGGGAGCCTTGTCGATGTTCTCGAACGCAGTGAAGTCAGCCTTGCAGCCCTCGGTCTCGGAGAGAACCTTGGTGATGGCAGCGGTCAGCGTGGTCTTGCCGTGGTCGACGTGACCAATGGTGCCGATGTTAACATGCGGCTTAGTGCGCTCAAACTTCTCTTTGGCCATAAAGCCCTCCTCTAAACAGGTCGTCCCCGGACGGGACTTTGCCTTTATACCATAGTGGCCTCTCAACATACTATTGAGAAGCCACCGTGTTACCTATGGTAGCGGTGACTGGATTCGAACCAGTGACGCCACGGGTATGAACCGTGGGCTCTAACCAACTGAGCTACACCGCCGGATGGAGCCTGCAACCAGACTTGAACTGGTGACCTCTTCGTTACCAACGAAGTGCTCTACCGACTGAGCTATACAGGCACTTGACGGGTGGGAGCTATAGGATTCGAACCTATGTAGGCAGAGCCAACGGGTTTACAGCCCGTCCCCATTAACCACTCGGGCAAACTCCCAATCGTTCAAGTATCCGCAGGTTCTTTGGTCTTTTGGACCGCCGCCCCCGCGAACGAAAAAGATAATACGATGCAACCTTGGGGGCTGTCAACGAAAACCTCTAGATACACGGCCCCGGGCGTATCTATATACCTTTGACCTGCTGTTTTGTTGAGTTGGGATATGAGGGACGGTGGTTTTGGATACTGAGGTGACGTTTCCCAAGGTAACACTTTGCTGTAGTGGAGTACACCTTCAGTATCGAACTTCGATACCAGCTTATTTGCACCTATATATAGGTCGAGATCGGGGCTGCCCAGACAGAAGAATGCTCTTCCCAGGCAAAATCGAGCGTGGATTTTCTTCCGTTTGAAATCGAGCGTGGATAATCTCCCACTTTGCCGTGCCATCGAATCCAAAGTGGCAGATTATCCACGCTCATTCACTAGGCGGAAGATTTTCCACGCTCGTGTGTCCGATAATCCACGCTCGGTCACGACAGTTAAACCCGGTCCGGCCTTTGTCTCGATCTGTAACATTTAGAGAACATTTTTTCCCTATCTGTTACAGATCGAGATGTTTCGCAGAGACCTCAGCTTACGTCTCATTCTGTAACAGCTAGAACGGTTTTCAGCCTCTTCGTGTTACAGATCGAGATGTTATCGGCCGTCCCTTGGCAATGTCTCGATCTGTAACTATAAGGAAGGTCTTCAGCCCACTCGTGTTGCGAATCGAGACAAACCTGAAGCTCGGTTGGCGCCAAACACGCTGACTTATCGACATAAATAGAAACGGGCCCTGTCCCACAAGGGAACAGAGCCCGAAACTCTCATGGAGCCAGTGACAGGAATCGAACCTGCAACCCACTGATTACAAATCAGTTGCGCTACCGTTGCGCCACACTGGCACACTTGGCGCTTTCACGCGAAGCCAGTTAAGAATAAAGGAATTGCGGACGGGGCGCAACAGGCCGCACGGCGTTATACAAATATGCAAAATCCAGCAACAACGCGTACCAGGCCCGTTCATTTCTGTCAGTGCGCCCTCAATCTTAAAACCATTCGCCAGAACGAATAGTTTTAATTACAATTGCTATATATAAAACTATTCGTTCTGGCGAAGGGTTTCGCGATGCTTACTACCAAAGAAGCCGCCGAGCTGCTCGGCATCACTCCGCGCAGGGTGCAGGAGCTCATAAAAAACGGAGCACTTGATGCCCGCAAGGCTTCTGGTGTATGGCTCATCGACAAAGACAGCGTCGACACGCGACTCCGCTCTGTGACCAAAACGGGGGGACGTCCCCGCCGCGGCCACGGTAAGAGCGAGATCGCGTTCACCCTCATGAACCGCACGTACGAAGTCGCTCAGCTGGTCTACAGCACATCGCGAAAAGACTTTACCCACATCGGTGCCGACATCGATTACGCCCACGCCCCTATTGGAGTATTTGGCCCTAATAGCCCCATATCGCTCGACTCCTTCCGCATCTGGTGGCGCGGCCGCGGTATCCCGCTCGCACGCATTGGGCTAGCCTCCCTGCTTGCAGAAGCCGCAGTCGATGTTCCCGATGAACTCGTCCAGCGAAATCTCGGCCTCTCCTTATCCGACCAGTATTGGATTAGGCCCCAAGGTTCCGGTCTCACCTGGGAGGATATCAACTTCTTCAATAACGCCTTTGATGACGTCTCACTGTCCATTGCACCCTTTGCCCCAGAGGGAAAAGCGGCTGCCGCAAAGCCCGATAACACCTCGGACGGCAATCTTCAAAAGTACTGGACGTGCGAGGGCGAACGTCGAATTCTGCATAAGGCAGGAGCGCACCTGGACCAGGAACCTTATAACGAGCTGGTGGCGACCACGCTCCACCGTCGCATTCTAAACGCCTGCGATTATGTGCCTTACTCGCTCGAGGGCACGGGCACTTCCGCCCTGAGCACATGCGATGTCTTCTTAACTGATGAAGAAGAGTATGTCCCTGCATTCTATGTAAACCAGCACGCAAACGCAGATGAACGGCTAACCGACTACGAGCGATATGTAGCAAACTGCGAGGAGCTCGGGGTGACAGGCGTCAAGGATGCCCTTGACCGCATGATCGTATGTGACGACATCATTGCCAACTACGATCGTCATTGGCGCAACTTCGGCCTCGTGCGAAACGTAAACACGCAAGCCTGCAGACCTGCCCCCATCTTCGATTCGGGCTCATCGCTCTGGTGCAACATATCACTAGAGGAGCTTAGGGCGGGAGAGCACAGTTTTACCAGCGCACAATTTCATTCAAGCCCCGCCAAACAAATGTTGCTCGTCGAGGACATGGGCTGGTTTGACGGCGACAAACTCGAAGGCTTCGTTGACGAGGCAATCGAGATTCTTTCCAGAAACGACGCGCTCACGGCAAGGCTGCCATATCTAAAAGAGGCGCTAACGTGGCGCCTCGAAAGAATGATCGACATCGCTGAATGGAGTTAGCGAGGCAGCATTGCCCCGCCAACTTCCCTACCTCCCGCGCAGGGCCTTGAGCTTGGCCAGGGCATCGGGGCTCAGGCGACTGCCCAGAGTCATCTTGATCTGCGGAGCTTCCTCTGCCTCGTGAACGTCGTTATCGATCTGTTTGATCTCGTCCACCAGCATGCGGCTCGAGATGCGCGTAACGCCCTTACCCATGACAACGGCCTGGATCGTACCGTCGCTCGATACCACGGAGCACGCGCGGCCTTCCTCGCGTGCCTCGATGCAGAGCTTCTGCACCACGGTATCTGCCGAAACACCGGTCGGCGAGAACTCGATGCGCACGCCACGCGCCGGCAGGTTGGGACGCTCGCTGGAGATGTTGCCCGCGCCGTCGAACACGATCACGGCCTCGTAACGGCCCTGGGCAAACGCCGCAACATCGTTGATGAGGGCGGTGCGCGCCATATCGTGGACGTCGCTGGAATATGGATCGTCGGAATGGTCGTAGACGAGCTTTTCGTAGCGCGGCGTGCAGTGGATCACGTTGTAACCGTCGACCACCAGCAGCTCGGGCTTGTTGGAGTGCACCGTCGAGACTGGGTCG
>CAJMSO010000083.1 GCA_905216075.1 uncultured bacterium
CTCGACTCCTGTCGCAAGTGCGGCCTGTGCGCCGCTGCCTGTCCGACCGAGGCGATCATCTCGCCGCGCCTGGCGCCCAAAAACCTCTATGACGAGATTGTTTCTGCTGCCACAAGCCACGAGACCGCCTACGTCACCTGCACGCGCGCCCTTAAGCGCATGCCGCGCGAAAACGAGGTCGTCGTCGCCTGCGTGGGCGATATTACGGCCGAGACCTGGTTCTCGGTACTGGCAGACTATCCCAACGTGAGTGTGTACCTGCCGTTGGGCGTGTGCGATAAATGCCGCAACACCGGCGGTGAGGACATTCTGGGCGAGGCGATTGCGAAGGCCGAAGAGTGGTCTGGCACGGGTATGGGCCTTGAGGTCGACCCCAAGAGCCTCAAGTGCCATAAGCTTCGCGAGTACGAGCGCAAGGAGTACATGGAAAAGATCGCCCGCACGACGGGCCTGACGGTGACCAAGCTCAACCCGGCGACGGCGGCGCTGGCCTCGGTGACGCAAAAGCTCAAAGCCCATCGCCATCAGATTACCCAGCTGGAGCGCACGCTCAGCACCATGTGCGGCACAACGACGACCAAGCGTCGCCGTTCGCTCACGCACGGGCGACAGCTGGTGCTCTCGACACTGCAGAACCATCCCGAGCTTGCCCAGAACATGCAGGTGAGCACGCCGGAGTGCGATTTTGACAAGTGCACGTCGTGCGGTGAGTGCGTCAACGTATGCCCCACGTTCGCCTGCGATTTGGTGGGAAGCGGCCGCTTTGCGTTGGAGTCCACGTATTGCCTAGGTTGCGGAGCCTGCGTCAAGGTGTGCCCCGAGCATGCGCTCAAGCTGGTCGAGCACGATGCGTCCAATCTGGTCGTTGTCGACCCCGAGGCCGAGGAAAAGGCCGCTCAGAAGGCGAAGGCTCACGAAGAGGCCCAGAAGGCCAAGGCCGAAGCAAAGGCCAAGCTCGGCAAGATGCTCGATCAGGTGGAGAAGCTCGCGGACTAGCTAAAAGAGCGTAAATGATGGCCGGTGGGGCAGGTACTGCCCCACCGGCCAAAAAAGTTGCGGTGGAATAGTTCCTGTTTTGCCCTTAAGCGGGCCATTCTAGGAACCATTCCACCGCAACTAATAGATGGTTAGTTCATACTGCTCTGGTGGGTCCCGCTGCCGTTATTGCGGCGGGTAACCGTCTCATGGAGCAAAAAGAACCCGGGAACCTGTTTGGTCTCGGTGTATTCCATAAGGATGCCGTCGGCGTTGTAGGTCTGCCCGCGTATAACGGCGAGTGCGTTAAAGTCGTCGAGATCGAGCACGCGCGCATCTTCGGGCGTGGGGTGCTCAATCGTTACATCGCGTTTGCCCGTGGCAATCTTAATGCCAAGGTCTTCTTCGAGGTAACGATAAATCGAATCGTTGACAATCTCGGGTGTCAGTCCCGGTACCTGTGAGCTTAGGTAATAGGAGTCGTCGGAGCACACGGCATGTCCGTCTGCATAACGAATGCGTTTGGCGCGTGTGAGCTCACAGCCTTCGGGAAACCCGGTAATCCCGGAGAGTGCCTTGCTACAGACGAGGAGCTCAAAGACGGTGGTGACAGTCTTGAGCTCAAAGCCTCGGCTGGTCGCGATTTCCTTAAAGGTCTCGAGTCCGCCGCCACCACGACTCTTCTCGTCACTGATGTTGCGA
Source organism: uncultured bacterium (assembly GCA_905216075.1). Lineage (GTDB taxonomy): Bacteria > Actinomycetota > Coriobacteriia > Coriobacteriales > Coriobacteriaceae > Collinsella. The sequence goes on from CAJMSO010000083.1 coordinate 1,678, forward strand.
ATGACGCGCATGCCTTTGCCTTGCTGGGGGAGCACGTAACCATCTGCCGCAAGCATCGAGATGGCGCGACGGACCGTCATGCGTGAACAGTCAAACAGCTGCGTGAGCTCAGTCTCCGAAGGCAGATAACTCTGATAGGCGTATGTGCCGTCGTCAATCGACTGCTTCACGTTGTCATAAATAGTTTGGAAGATGGCTCGCGCCATGACGGTCTCCTAGAGCTGGGCGCGTGAACGACGGATGAGGGCCGCCCGCGCAGGTGTCAATCGATTTACTTGCTGGGGTCGATTATATATTTGCCCATGGCACGCAGGGCCGGGTCTGACAGGATGGCGCCGAGTTCATCGAGGGAAGCTACCTTTGCGACCATCGAGGATACGTCGAGCCTGCCAGAGTCGATGAGCTCGAGCGCGCGACGCTGCGTATAAGGGTTGATGTAGGACGAGGTGAGCACAAGCTCCTTCTGGAAGACCTCGAAGGGCTTGACGGTGATTGTCTCATCGGGCTTGGTGAGGCCGAACATCATGACCGTAGCCTTGTGGCCGGCGATCTGGATGGCCTGCTCGATGGTGACGGGCTTGCCAACACACTCGATAACGACATCGACGTTGCCGACGCCCTCCTGCTTCAGGCGGGCCGGGACGTCCTCGTGGATGGAGTCGATCGTCAGATCGGCGCCGAGCTTGAGTGCAACCTCGCGTTTGCCCTCGACAGGCTCGAGCAAGACGACTTTGGTGGCGCCGGCGTTTTTGGCAAGCTGCATCATGAGCAGGCCGATCATGCCGCCGCCGATAACGACAACTGTGCTGCCGGGCTTGATGCTGCACATATCGATGCCGTGCAGGCAGCAGGCGACGGGCTCGGTCATAGCACCCTGCTCAAAGCTGGTGTGATCGCCCAACTTGTAGACTTGCTGCATATCGACGGAGCAGTACTCCGCAAAGCCGCCGTTAACGGTGGTGCCGTAGCCGGTCATATGCTCGCAGTAGTGGTTGATTCCGTCACGGCAGGGTTCGCAGCAGCCGCAGGGATGGTTTGGGTCAATGCACACGCGATCGCCCGGTTTAAAGTCGGTGACGTCGCTGCCTACGGCCTCGACAACGCCCGCAAACTCATGACCAAGGATCGTAGGCGGGGTAACGTCGGCTGCACCCTTGTCGCCTTCATAGATATGAACGTCGGTACCGCAGACGCCGCAAGCTTTGACGTTGATCAGAACGTCGCGCCTGCCCACGGCCGGCTTTGCCGATTCCTCGACTCTGAGGTCGTGCTTTCCATAGAAGACCGCGCTTTTCATGGTGACTCCTTAACGTGGCGGTGAATGTTGTAATGAAGTATAGGTATGCAAACATCCTTATACAAGCCTATCTAGATAAGTCGATAAATATTTTGTTTTAGAAGTTTTAGACAAACAGGCAATAACAGGCAAAACCTTTGAAATAAACCGTTCACCGTCAAATATCGACCGCTGACCGAACATGGAAACCGTATTAACTTGTCTAGATAAGTGATATGATAAAAATAGAAGCGCAAGAAGTCAGGGAAGCGGGCCCACCCGTCCTATTGCACGAGGTACACGCAAACGGCGCGTCTGCGGTCTCGAGTGAAGCCAAAACCGCAGCCGCTCCGAATGAAGAGAGGGGGATTCCCCGTCATGATGCAAAAGATACAACGTTTCGGCGGTGCAATGTACACGCCTGCAATTCTTTTCGCATTTTCCGGAATCGTCGTCGGCCTGGGTACGTTGTTTACCACCGAGGCGATCTTTGGCGAGATGGCCACTGCGGGTCATCTTTGGTTTGATTGCTGGAATGTGCTGCTCCAGGGTGGTTGGACGCTCTTTAACCAGATGCCGTTGCTGTTTTGCGTAGCGTTGCCAATCTCGCTCGCGAACAAGCAGAACGCTCGCTGCTGCATGGAGGCTTTGGCCATCTACCTTACCTTCAACTACTTTGTAAGCACAATCTTGGGGCAGTGGGGCCCTGTCTTTGGGGTCGACTACTCTGTCGAGGCGGGCAGCGGTACTGGTCTTGCCACTATCGCAAGCATCAAAACGCTTGATATGGGCATCATGGGCGCGCTTATCATTTCAGGTATCGCCACGATGCTTCACAACAAGTACTTCGACACCGAACTTCCTGAGTGGCTGGGCGTGTTCTCGGGCTCCGTGTTCATCTATATGATCGGTTTCTTCGTTATGGTTCCGGTCGCTCTTATCGCCTGCCTGGTGTGGCCGCATGTTCAGGCTGCTATCTCTGCCTTCCAGGGATTCATCCTTTCCGCCGGTACGTTTGGCGTGGGTGTCTTTGCTTTCTTCGAGCGCGTGCTGATCCCTACAGGCCTGCACCACTTTATCTATACGCCGTTCTATTACGACAACGCGGCGGTCAACGGCGGCATCTTTGCTGCTTGGGCCAACATCCTGCCCCAACTGGCTGCCGATCCGAGCATTGCTCTTAAGGATGCCGCACCCTGGGCTGCCTATACCTGCCCTGGTTGGACTAAGGTCTTCGGCTCGCTTGGCGTCGCCATTGCGTTTTATATGACCGCCAAACCCGAGCGCAAGCAGCGCGTCAAGGCTCTGCTCATTCCCGTCACCCTTACCGCTATGCTTTGCGGTATCACCGAGCCGCTTGACTTCACCTTCCTGTTCATCGCGCCCGGCCTGTTCGTCGTCCACTGCGTGCTCGGAGCGCTTGGCTGCATGGCTCAAAACCTCCTTGGCGTCGTGGGCATCTTCGACGGCGGCATCATCTCGATGCTCTCGTGGGACTGGCTGCCCCTTTGGGCCGCACACGGTCTGCAGTACGCCATCTCCATCCTTGTCGGTCTGTGCTTTACCGCCCTTTGGGTCGTGGTCTTCCGTTTCCTGATCGTCAAGTTCGACTTTAAGACCCCCGGTCGCGAGGATGACGATGTTGAGGTCGAGCTCAAGTCCAAGGCCGACTACAAGCAAAAGCAGGGCGGTGCTGCTGCTGGCAAATCGGTCGCCCAGAGTAAAGATGATGAGCGCTTGGTGCTTGCCGAGAAGATCCTCGATCTGCTCGGTGGCACGGATAACATCATCGATGTAACTAACTGCGCTACCCGTCTGCGCGTTAACGTCAAGGACAAGAGCGTCGTTGCACCCGAGGCTTCCTTCAAGGCGATCGGTACGCATGGCTTGGTGGTCCAAGGTCAGTCAATCCAGGTCATCATCGGCCTTACCGTCCCGCAGGTTCGCGAGAAGTTCGAGAGTCTTCTGAAGTTCGAGAGTCTTCTGTAAACCATCGTCCATCGAAACAATCGGCCTTGCAGAGCCGGTATGCACCGCAAGGCCGATTCTAGAGATAAAAAACTCCACTTCTAGGTAACAATTCCAAACCGCGCAAGGCCGCGTGCGGGGACGGATTGAGCAAGCGGCCAGAATGAGGAGGACATCATGTCCAAGAAGAACTATGCCGTGACCATTGCCGGCGGTGGCTCCACCTTCACCCCGGGCATTGCCCTGATGCTGCTCGAGGAGCGCGACCGCTTCCCGGTCAACAAGGTGACCTTCTACGACAACAACGCCGAGCGCCAGGAGACCGTGGCCAAGGCCTGCGAGATCTACTTCCACGAGAACGCCCCCGAGGTTGAGTTTAGCTACACCACCGACCCCGAGACCGCATTCACCGGGACCGACTTCGTCCTTGCTCACATCCGCGTCGGCCTGTACGCCATGCGTGAGCTCGACGAGAAGATTCCTCTCAAGTACGGCTGCGTTGGCCAAGAGACCTGCGGTGCCGGCGGTATCGCCTACGGCATGCGCTCCATCGGCGGCGTCATCGAGATCCTCGACTACATGGAGAAGTACAGTCCCAACGCCTGGATGCTCAACTACTCCAACCCCGCGGCCATCGTCGCCGAGGCTTGCCGCGTGCTGCGCCCCAACAGCCGCATCATCAACATCTGCGACATGCCGATCGACCTCATGGATAAGATGAGCCGTATGTGCGGCATCAAGGATCGTCGCGAGCTGCAGTATAGCTACTACGGCCTCAACCACTTTGGTTGGTGGAGCAAGATCTACGACAAGGACGGCAACGACCTCATGCCGCAGATTAAGGAGCACATGGCTAAGAACGGCTACCTGGACGGCATCGAGCACGAGGCCGGTAAGGAGCAGCATGTCGAGGAGAGCTGGATTCACACCTTCGGCAAGGCCAAGGATGTCTATGCTGTCGATCCCGAGACGATTCCCAATACCTACCTCAAGTATTACCTGTACCCGGACTATGTCGTCGAGACGTCTGACCCCAACTACACTCGCGCCAATGAGGTTATGGACGGCCGTGAGAAGAAGGTCTTTGGCGCTTGCCGCGACATCATCGCCAAGGGTACTGCCAAGGACGGCGGCTTTGAGCCAGATGTACATGCCAACTACATCGTCGACCTTGCCTGCGCACTGGCCGAGAACACGCTCGAGCGCTTCCTGCTGATCGTCCCCAACGATGGCGCTGTGCCCAACTTCGACCCGACGGCCATGGTCGAGGTGCCTTGCATCGTCGGTTCCAACGGCTTTGAGAAGATCTGCCAGGGCCCGATTCCGCAGTTCCAGAAGGGCCTGATGGAGCAGCAGGTTTCCGTCGAGAAGCTCGTTGTCCAGGCTTGGGTCGAGGGCAGCTACCAGAAGCTCTGGCAGGCACTCACGCTCTCCAAGACCATTCCTTCGGCGAGCGTTGCCAAGCAGATCCTGGACGAGCTCATCGAGGCCAACAAGGATTTCTGGCCCGAGCTTAAGTAAGGACTGCAGTCTCGAACTCTCACTCATCTCTGCTTCATTTGCGCCGCCGTGGCGTCCGGGTTCGCCCAGATGCTGCGGCGGCGCTATACTTATGCAGTTTGAAGTACCTGTACCAAAAGGAGCTGTCGTGTCCCTTTCCATCGGTATCGTGGGCCTGCCCAACGTGGGCAAGTCGACGTTGTTCACCGCGCTTACCAAAAAGACCGGCCTTGCCGCCAACTACCCGTTTGCCACAATCGACCCCAACGTGGGTATCGTCGATGTGCCCGATAGCCGCCTGCAAAAGCTCGCCGACATCGTCAACCCCGGCCGCATTGTGCCGGCTACGGTCGAGTTTGTCGACATCGCAGGTCTGGTGAAGGGCGCTAACGAGGGCGAGGGCCTGGGCAACCAGTTCTTGGCAAACATCCGCGAGACCGATGCCATCTGCGAGGTCGTGCGCTACTTTAAGGACCCCAACGTTATGCGTGAGGTGGGCCGCACGGGCGAGTTCGTCGACCCCGCCGGTGACGCCGACACCATCATGACCGAGCTTATCCTGGCCGACATGGGCACGCTCGAGAAGCAGCTGCCTAAGCTCGAGAAGGAGGCCAAGCGCGACAAGGAGCTCATGCCCAAGTTCGAGGTCGCCAAGCGCCTGCTTGCCTGGCTCAACGAGGGCAAGCGCGCCGCGTCCATGGAGATGACCGACGAGGAGCGCGCCGCTGCCAAGGGCTTGTTCCTGCTCACCATGAAGCCCATCCTGTATGTGGCCAACGTAGACGAGGACATGCTCAACGAGGACCTGGCGCCCATCGACGGCGTCAAGCCGCTGCCGATCTGCGCCAAGATCGAGGCCGAGCTTTCCGAGCTCGATCCCGAGGACGCCGCCGACTACCTGGAAAGCCTGGGTCTGGAGCAGCCCGGCCTGGACGTGCTCGCTCAGGCTGCCTACAAGCTGCTCGGCCTGCAGTCGTTCTTTACGGCCGGCGAGATGGAGGTCAAGGCCTGGACGGTGCGTCAGGGCGCGACCGCCCCGCAGGCCGCCGGTGTCATCCACACCGACTTTGAGCGCGGCTTTATTAAGGCCGAGGTCATTGGCTACGACGACTACATCGAGCTCGGTGGCGAGCAGGGCGCCAAGGCTGCCGGCAAGCTGCGTATTGAGGGCAAGGACTATGTCATGGCCGATGGCGACGTCGTGCACTTCCGCTTTAACGTGTAAGG
>CAJMSO010000084.1 GCA_905216075.1 uncultured bacterium
CCGCGAGCTTTACCGTAGCGGCCTCGAGCAGTGCAGGCGGCACCGGCACCGACGGTGGCACGGGTTCCAACGCAGGCAGCGCTGATAAGAACGGTAAGGGCAACAAGGGCAAGAACTCGGGCGGAAAACTCGCCGACACGGGCGACGGCTCCGGCATTGCCGCCGGGCTCGCTGCCGCCGCCGTAGCGACAACGGTCGCCGGCGCGGCAATGCTTGCCAACGACCGCGAAAACGCTGGGGACGGTAGCGAATAGACAAGCCGGCTTTCAGACGCATCGGCTCAATCAGGGGCGCAGGACACCGTTCTGTGCCCCCGATTTTTACCTTGGCCCGAACGCCGCCATGGGCTACATCACCATGTTCAGCGCGTTAACAAACTCCTGGGCCTTCGCACGACTGCTCAGACTAAAGACGCAAGCGGTTAACAGTCGATTGCGCAGGAAAACGTCGCGACCCTTGATCCTGTTAACGCCCGTGATGTCCTTAAGGTAGACAATCTCGATATGCTTGCCGCCGAAAGTACCCTTCTTGAGCACCTCGATGCGGTTAGGGTAGATCTTGACGTCTTTAAACCTGCCCGAACCTTTGTCCTGGAACAGCAAGGTGTTGTTGTCCATGCGTGTCACTCCCATGGGGTTCGCCAAAACTGCCTCTATGGTCACATTTTAGTCACTTCGGGAATCCTGCACGAAGGCGCTAGGCGACATTGAAATTCGAGTCCGCGCGAGGCTTTAAACTAAATGCGATAACGATGCATTCCACAAGAGGAAAGTGGGGCGACAGTGATGGGCGAACTGGTAAACCGTGGAGAATCGGCAATCGTGCCAGAAGTTTTTTACAAGCAGGTTTCCTCGATTCTCAACGCCGCTCGCGAAAAGGCCTATACCGCCGTTAACTTTGCGATGGTTGAGGCGTATTGGGAGATCGGCAAGAGCATTGTTGATGAGCAGGGCGGAGAGGAGCGCGCCAAGTATGGAGAGGCGCTGCTCAAGGCCCTCGCAATCAGACTTACCAAGGATTTTGGTAAAGGTTTTGAAGCAAGAGAGCTGCGTAAAATGCGTCAGTTCTATCTTGCATTTCCAATTCGGGACTCACTGCGTCCCGAATTGAGTTGGACACATTATCGCAGGTTAATACGCATTCCCGACCCTGATGCTCGCACCTGGTACATGAACGAATGCGCCGATTCTCGCTGGAGCACGCGTCAGCTCGAGCGCCAGATCAACACCATGTTCCGCGAGCGCCTGCTTGCCAGCAAGGACAAGGAGGCCGTCACCCAGGAAATCCAAGAGAGCGCCCCGGCTCGTCGCCCCGAGGATATCATCCGTGACCCATATGTACTGGAGTTTTTAGGTTTCTCGGACGATACCGCGTTTCGCGAGAGCGATCTAGAGCAGGCGCTCATCACGCATCTTCAGAAGTTCCTGCTGGAGCTTGGCCGTGGTTTCGCTTTTGAGGCACGCCAAAAGCGTATCACGTTCGATGGGCGCCACTTCTATATTGACCTTGTGTTTTACAACTATCTGATGCGCTGCTTCGTGCTCATCGACCTTAAGACCGATGACCTTACGCATCAGGACCTGGGCCAGATGCAAATGTATGTGAACTACTACACGCGCGAGCTCATGAACGAAGGCGACAATCCGCCCATAGGCATCGTGCTCTGCGCGGACAAAAGCGATTCGATTGTCGAGTACACGCTGCCCGAAGACAACGACCAAGTGTTTACCGCCAAATACCTGCCGTATCTTCCAAGCAAGGAAGAGCTGGCGCGCGAGCTGAGTGCCGAGTACCGCGCCATCAACGAAGCGACTAATGGCGAAACGCAAGGGTAGCAATGAGGCTCCGGCGAGCGCGACAACGGCAACGGCTCACTCATGCGCATCGCTCCCTTGGCGTTCACCGATACCACGACGGCTGTCGCAGGCGCCCTTGCCGGCACGGCCTACGGTATCGACGCCATTCCACGGGAGTGGATAGACACCCTGCGCGGTAAAGAATTGATTGAGAGCTGCCTGTTTTAGGACGCCATTCAAGAAATAAGGTAGGGGGCATCATAGAGAGGAAGATCGCAAATATCGATGAGTTCCAAATGGACGAAAACGAAACCCCGATACCCCCAACAAGACTGAGGGAGGAAGAAAACCTTTACGTCCTCCCCGACGGGCGTTACCTCCCCTGCGGGGTCTACCGGAGCGAAGATGGCGGCTCACTCATTTATGAGCCATCCGGGCCCAGCTTCTTCGGGGAGATGTTTGCTCAATTCAAAGAGTGCTAGAGGTTTGATTGCCCGTTAGATCGACACTGTTCCGAACCATGGGATGGGCAGGATGTCTCCCACCGCGGCCTGTGAGGTAAAATCTTGACTGCCGCGGAATCCGCCTGCGGGCAACGCTCCGATCTCCGATTGGGGTGAAGCCTATGAACTTGTTTCTTGAAATCCTGCGTCTCTCGATGTATGTGACCGGCATTGCCCGGAACCTCTACGCGATCTGGCGGGAATATAAGCAGTAACGGATAGCGAAGGGAGTCATAGAAAAGGACCGGTTGCAGCCGGCCCTAGACGATAATACCTGCGTTGCCCGCGTCTCCGAAGTTTAAGCGCTGAGGAGCGGGTTCCGCGGCACAACCTGATTCTACCCAGTGGAAAGGCTCTTTTACAGCTGTTCCACCGATTATTTACATCTGGCACCCTCAAACAATCAGACGACAGTCCGCACTCCTGCGAGCTGCCCCGTTCCTCTAGCTATCGCATCGCAGCGCCAACCGGCTGCGCTTCCCTACTTCCCAAATAGCGCACCCAGCAGACCGCGGCGTTTGGGCTTTTCTTCTCGGTAGGAACCCTCGGCCACCGCTGCCACCTGACGCGGTTGCTCGCCACCTCCACGACGCACAATCTGGTACAGGAACGGCGACTTGACGTATTTGACCTCGATGGGCGTGGCGTGCACGGTGCTTTCTCCGGACAGATGCAGGCTCGGGTTGAGCGACGCCACCACATGCGTCTCACGCTTGTCGCTAAACACTACCGCAGCCGCACGACCCGTCTGGCCGTTTACGGCAATGCGCACCTGCTCGCCATCGCGGCTGTCCGTCGCTGGGCGATCGACAAAGTAGACCGGTACCATCACCAGGCCGTCTTTATGCTTGCGAGCCTTGCGCGCCCAGGTGCGGATGCTCTTTTTATTGAGCCCCAGTACAGCCTCGGCGTCGTTGCCCGCAACGTCGAGCGCCAACTTATCAATGACCACCTGGTCCTTGGTAGACGCATCGACTGAGACAACGCGAAAGTCACCTTCCTGCATGGCGGGATCGAACGGACCGACCTTGGCAAAGTCCCACGGCTCCAAAATGCCCATGAGGCGAACGTCCAGGTAGTTTGCCCTGGGGTATGCCCAGTCGAGCACCTCGTAGTACACCAAGGCCTCCTTGCTCAGGCCCTTGCCCGGGAAGCTCGCCATCATGCGCAAGTCCGCCAGCGCCATGGGGAAATAGAAGAGCATCATGTCGTTTTGGATCGCGTCTTCCACGTCGTGCCCGGCAAAGGCATCCGGATACTGGCGCACCAGCTGCAGCGCGTTGGCACGTGCCTGCTGCGGCGAGATTTCGCAGGGAATACCCTGCTCGGGCACATACTCCGCACCAACGCCCATGGTCAGGCGCTTGCTAAACGTCCCCGGCTTGAGCAGGTCCGCAATGCCGATCTTATTGCCGCAGGACGGGCACTCAAACACACGCTGCGTTGACTCGCCCTCAAAGGACGCTCCGCAGAAGGGGCAAGGAATGCTCACATGCGTGGCCTCTTGGAACTCCTGCGCCGTGCCGCGATCCTCCCACAGCAGATGTTCCAGGACCGACTGATTGCGCCAGTGCGCATTGAAGAAATACCAGTCCGGGTCCTGCGGGCGCTCGAGTTGCGACACATGCGTGAGTTTGAGCAGTCCATCCACCACCGTCAACGGCGTATGGCGAATACCCAAAGCGCTCTTGGGCTCTCCGGCGTCCGCCTGCCACGGAACCACCGTGCCGCAATAGGCGCACTCAAAGCTGCGCTTAGCCTGGTGCGAGTACATAGGGCCGCCGCAGTTTTGACATTTTATGGCAAACATCTCGTCCATGGAAACGTCCTCCTTTGCACAGGGGCTGTCGACATTAAGTATGTCGAGCAAGCAGGCACATGCCCATACCCATGTGGCCCAAAATGGAGCACCCGGTCGGACAAGAAGGGCCGCTCGTTAGCTCCAGCAGACCATTACTGCATTTTCTGAGCATCGGCGCACGGTGCGCCCATGCGAGCTACACTATCCCCTTAAACGAGGATGCGAGGAGATACGCCATGCTATTTGTAAATCGGCTGGTACATACGCTTGTTCCCGGCAGTGTGGACGAGCCGGTCGATACGACTTGCCGCACCAACGCTGGCTTTGCCGCAAGTCTCATCTGCATTGGCCTCAACATTACCCTGTGCCTAGCCAAGGGCATCGCGGGTCTGCTCGCCGGCTCCGTCTCGCTTATCGCCGACGCCTTCAACAACCTCTCCGATGCGTCGAGCAACATTGTGAGCCTGCTCGGATTCCGCCTTGCCAGTCGCCCGGCCGACGAAGGTCACCCCTATGGCCACGGCCGCTACGAATACCTCGCCGGCCTGTTTGTCGCCGTCCTCGTTTGTGCCGTCGGCATCAACCTGGCGCTCGAGTCCGTTACCAAGATCATCAAGCCCTCCCCCACCGCTTACACGCTCGTTTCCCTTGCGGCACTGGCTACATCCATGCTCGTTAAGCTCTGGATGGCCGCGTTCAACCGCACGCTGGGGAATCGCATCGACTCGGAGACGCTCATCGCCACGGCGCAGGACTCCAAAAACGACGTCATCACCTCGGGCTCGGTCTTGGTGGCGGCGCTTATTTCGCAGACGACCGGCTTTGACCTCGATGGCTGGGCGGGCCTGGGCGTGGGCATCTTCATCTGCATCAGCGGCCTGGGCCTGGTGCGCGACGCCATCAGCCCACTGCTGGGACAAGCGCCCGACCCCAAGCTCGTCCAGGAAATCCGCGACAGGATCATGTCGTACCCCCAGGTTCTGGGCACGCACGACCTCATGGTGCACGACTACGGCCCCGGCCGTCAGTTTGCCAGCGCACACGTTGAAATGCCCGGCGAGGGCGATGCCTTTGAGCACCACGAGATTCTGGACACCATCGAACACGACATCAAACGCCAGATGGGCATTGGCATTACGCTGCACTGCGACCCCATTGCAACAACCGGTGACGACCTGCGCGGCTGGGTAAAGCGCGGCGTAGCGCAGATCGACCCCGCGCTTTCCATCCACGACCTGCACGAGCACGACGGCTTTGTTTCGTTTGACCTGGTGCGTCCCGACGGCTTTGACATATCCGACGAGGAGCTGCTGGAGCTCGTCACGCGCATCGTGCACGAGCGCCGGCCCGATGCATCATGCGTCGTCACGTTTGATTCGGGCTTTAGCTCGCCCGACCGTCCGGCAGAGCAGCTGTAGCCCGCTTAACAGCTAGTTACCCTGTGCGCCCGAAATGCAGTTTTGCAGGGCGTTCCAGGCATCCGTCGCCATGTCTCCCAAGTTCTGCGCGGTATCACCCAGGTTTTGTGCCGTATCGCCCAGCTCTTGCGCCCTGTCTCCCAACTCCTGCGCCTTGTTGCTCAAATCCTCCAACGTATTGGAGCTCGAGCTGTCGGTACCGCTTTGGCCGCCGGACGAGTTGCCATAGCTGTTCTTGTGCGTGAGCTGAATCTCCAGGTTGCCGTTGTCGTTATAGTAGGCATTCGTAACAACCCAGTTGGAATCGATGACGGGCGTTGAGCCATCGTCGGTCAGGATCACGGCGTTCGAAAGGTCGGCTCCGCGCGACTTGAGGAGCTTCTTGGCGTTGGACCAGTACTGTCCCGGGATATCGCTCAGGTCGACAGTGCTAGACGAGGTGGACTCGGTTTGCTCGGCTGTGGTATCGGCCGTTGAACTCCCTCGCTTGTTGAGCATGCCCGACACGATGGCAAACACGACCGACAAGGCAAAGAAAATCGCCAGCACAATCAGGATCTTCTTGATCACACTCGACGAACGCGACGGCGCCTCTTCCTCGTCCTCACCATACTGCGGAATCGATTTGGGATACTCGCGATAAGGTTGGCGTGCATACGGATCGCGCGACTCATATCGAGGCTGGGCCTGCGCCGTGCGCGGCATATACGTCGTCTGCTGAGGCTGCGGAATGGGATTTTGCGGCAGGTTGTTATAAGCGCCTGCCGCCGCATTGCCATACGGGTCCGGCGTCGCATTGCCATACGGGTCCTGCGGTGCATAATCAAACGGATCCCGTGGTGTATCGCCATAGCCCATAACCCGTGTGGGTTCGGCAGACGTCTGCGTCGCATCGGGAGCAGCATTGCCGGGATTCGGCACGACGCGGGTCGCATCGGCGCTGCCGCCAGCCTGTGCGGAGCCATATCCGCCCATCACGGTCGTCTTATCCTGGTCCATGCAACGTTTCCTTTCCGTCGCCTGTAAGCATCAAGTTATCCATGCATTCTACCCGCGCAAAAGCCTATGATGGGCAAAGCTCGCCGGTATCTACAAGACATGCGCGTGCCTAAGGATCAAAAAGCCCCGCCGGGCCTTGGTGGGCGCGGCGGGGCGGGCAAGCAGCTATAAGCAGCAGTCTTAGAACAGACCGGTGATGTTGCCGTCGTTGTCGACGTCGATGTTCTCTGCCGCGGGAACCTTGGGCAGGCCCGGCATGGTCAGAACGCTGCCGGTCAGCGCGACCACAAAGTGGGCGCCGGCGGAAACCTTGAGCTCACGCACGGTGATGCGGAAGCCCTCGGGAGCACCCAGGGCCTTGGCGTTGTCGCTAAAGCTGTACTGGGTCTTGGCGACACAAACCGGCAGGTTACCAAAGCCGTTCTCGCGCAGCTCGGCGAGCTGACGCTTGGCCGCCGGGGTAAAGTCGACGCCATCGGCGCGGTAAACCTTGGTGGCGACGGCCTCCAGAGCGTCGGCAACATCGGCGCCGTCCTCGTAGGCAAACTTGAGCTCGCTCGGCTGCTCAATCAGGCGCATGACCTCATCGGCCAGCTCGAGCGCGCCCTCGCCGCCCTTGGCCCAGACCTCGGAAAGCTTAACGTTAACGCCGAGCTTCTGGCACTCGGACTCGATGAGCGCAAGCTCTGCCTCGGTGTCCGTCGGGAAGCGGTTGATGGCGACCACGCAGGGCAGACCATAAACGTTCTGGATGTTGTCGACGTGACGCAGCAGGTTGGGCATGCCAGCCTTGAGTGCCTCGAGGTTCTCCTCGTTGAGGTCGGCCTTGGCGACGCCACCGTTGTACTTCAGCGCACGAGCGGTCGCAACGACCACGACGGCGCTGGGGCGAACGCCCGTCATGCGGCACTTAATGTCGAGGAACTTTTCGGCGC
>CAJMSO010000085.1 GCA_905216075.1 uncultured bacterium
CAGGAAGGCCGTGGTGGCCTCGTCGGCGTCCTTGGAGCAGTACATGTGCTCGGTAGCCCAGATCTTGAAGGAGTCGTCGGTGACGTTTGCGCTCTTGGGCTCGACGCCCTCGACCTTGACGGCGTTGAACTTGGAGTCATCGAAGTGCGAGAAGTCGAGGTAGGAGATGGCGTTATCGGTGCTGCCCATCTGAGTCTGGACGTCGCCGGACTTGTCGAGCTCGGCGTCGCCCTTAAAATCGACGGCCTCGTCGCCAAAGACGGCGGCCTCGAAGGTGGCACGGGTACCGGAGCCGGCCTTGCGGTTGAGAACGACGATCTTGGCGTCCTCGCCGCCGACCTCCTTCCAGTTGGTGATCTGGCCGGAGAAGATGCCCTTGAGCTGCTCGAGGGACAGGTCGTCGACCTTCACGTTCTTAGAGACGACGGGACCCATGCCCACGACGGCGACCTCGTGGTCGACAAGGTTCTTGACCTGGTCGGCCTCGAGTTTGGTCTCGGCGAAGACGTCGGAGTTACCGATGGTGACGGTGCCGGCGGCGACAGCGGTCAGGCCCTTGCCCGAACCGTTGCCCGAACCGGAGACGGAGACATCGGGGTTGGCGTCCATGAACTTCTCGGCAGCAGCCTCGACGAGAGCCTGGAACGAGGAGGCGCCGTCGTAGGTCACCTCGCCGGAGACGGACTCGGCAGCAGCGGCGCTACCCTTGTCGGCGGCGTCGGATGCGCCGGAGCCGCCGCAACCAACGAGGCCGAGACCGACGATGCTGGCAAGACCACCAGCGAGGCCGAGGAACTGACGACGAGAATAAGCCTGATCGAGCATGATCTTCCTTTCATACATGCGAATCGCGGGCACCCTGCCCGCTTTGCTGTTTGGAAAGATACGGCCCCGATCGGGCAGCGCCCGCGCCAACTGCGGTTTCTTACGGGCTATTGATAGACCCTTACCGCAAGCGCGGCTCGGCTTTACAAACGAATAACAAATTCACCACCAAGCATGACCCGCCTTTTACACCGATAAAAAGCAGTTGCGGTGAAATAGTTCCTGTTTGGCTGTCAGACAGCCGATTCTAGGAACTATTCCACCGCAACTTAGATTTGGAAACCGCGAAACCTTAAAGCTCTAATTCATTCAAACGAAGGATTGCCACGATGTAAATCTTGAGTGCTTGCTTGAGCTGCTCCTCGTTGGCGCACTCGTTGGGGCCGTGCATCTGGCCGCCCCATGCGGGCAGCTCCAGGCCGGTCTCCTCGGGGCCAAACGAGACGGCGCGGGCAAAGTTGCGCGCATACGTGCCGCCGCCCATGGCAAAGGGCTCGGCATGCTTGCCCGTAAACTCGTTATAGGTATCAATAAGCGCTTTCACGGCCGGATCGTCGGCAGACACCGAGAACGGCACCTTTGCACGACCCACACGACACGTCACGCCAAAGCGTCCCACGAGCGGCTCGAGCTGCTCGCAAATGGTATCGGCACTGGTGCTATCGGGGAAACGCACGTCAATGACCTGCTCGATATGGCCATCCGCCACACGGATGACGCCGGGGTTGCAGGTGAGCGGGCCAAACGCGGGGCTCGTCGCATCGATACCCAGGCCGCGGCCATAGGCGTCCGCATGCACAAAGGCCAGAAACTTGACAAACTCATGCTCGGCAGGCGTCAGCAGGCGCTCGTCGCGCGCACCAAACGCGTCCTCGGCCTCACGCAGATACGCCACGATGAGGCCGACGGCATTGATCGTTCCTTCGGGCATCGAGGCATGACCGCCAATGCCGTGGGCGAAAATCTGCGCATGCCCGTTATCGAGTGCGGTGATCTCCAGGCGGTCGGCATTCTCAGCGGGTGCCGGCAGCTCATCGGCGGCAATCGCAAGCTCGCAGATAGACTGCGACGGAATGGCGTTGCTCGCCTCGGCACCGCTCCAGGACACAATGCGCCCGCCGTCGATCTTGGAGCTCACAAACGTCGCCCCAAACTGGCCCTTCTCGGCATTACAGACCGGGAACTCGGCATCGGGCGTAAACAGAAAGTCGGGGTTCGCGTAGTTCTCCAGATAACGGTGAACGTCGGACATGCCCACTTCCTCATCGCAGCCCAGCAGCGCACGGAAGGTATAGCGCGGCACAATGCCGTGCTTGAGCAGGTAGGCGCCGGCATAGAGCGACAACACCGCCGGACCCTTGTCATCGATCACGCCACGGCCGAGCAGCCAGCCCTCGCGGCGCTCCATCGCAAACGGGTCGGTGTTCCAGCCGGGGCCTGCGGGCACCACGTCCACATGGCAGATAGTCGCGAGCTGCTTATCGCCGCGGCCCGGAATATCGGCGATTCCCACAAAGCCCTCGTCGTCGCTCGTCTGGTAGCCGAGCTTTTGCGCGATGCCGAGCGCGCAATCGAGTGCGTCACGGACCGGGCGGCCAAACGGCGCGCCGGGCTCCGCATCAGCAGAAACTGCCACGGACGGATAACTCACCAGCTGCTCGATATCGGCGACGACATCCTCCCAGACCTCGTCGACATACTCGGCAACGCTCTGCTCCACCTGATTCATGGACGACCTCCTTAGCAATGAGCGGCGAGCGTGCCCGCCCCTCACATCACGTCATTAGATAGCGAAAAGTTTAGCAAGCTCGGCCACCGAGTGCACCACCGCATCGGCACCCGCCGCCTCGTGCTCGCCCGGCGCCGCCGCGCCCGAATAGATGCCGATGCACGGCACGCCCATCGCGTGCGCGCCCTCCACATCGTTAAAGCGATCGCCGATCATCACGGCGTCGTCGGCCGTCGCGCCCAGAGCCGCCAGCGCATCGCGGACCGAATCCGCCTTGATCTCGCGTCCCTGCGGCGGATTCATGCCGACCACCGCCTCAAACTGAGAAAGCCCGAGCTCACGTACCATGTCGATGCACTTTGCCTCCATGCGCGACGTCGCCACGGCCATACGCTTGCCCTGGGCGACCAACCCATCCAGCAGCTCGGGGATCCCATCGAACACGGGGTACTCTTCCGGTCCCAGCTCATCAAAAAAGGCACGGTACTCGTCGGCCACCACAAGCGACTCCTCGCGCGAGAAGCCGTAAAAGTCGTGGAAGCTCTTCCACAGGGGCGGCCCGATCATGCGGCGCAGGTCACCCATCTGCGCCTTCGAAAACCCGCGCGCAGCCAGCGTCTTGCGCGTCGAGGTCATCACCGCCCGACCCGTATCGGCCACCGTGCCATCGAAATCAAACAACACGACCGGCCGTTTGCCTATCTCCAACGCCCCCATCGGCATTCCTCTTCCCCAGTTGACGATTTCCACACCGACACTTCAAACTGTTGACTATTCAACAATTAAAGCTGGCAATGTGGAACGACTCTACTATACTTGTCGCACTTTGCTCTCAGAAGGCGGCGCGCAAGCGCCCCAACGAAAGGTGCAATTATGTCTTTTGCCATCATAACCGACTCCACGTCGGACATCTCCCCCGCCCGCGCCCAAGAGCTCGGCATTTACGTGATTCCGCTGCATGTGATTATCGAGGGCGAGGACCTGCTCGACCAGGTGCAAATTACCGCCCAGGAGTACGTCGCGCGCATGGCCGGCTCCGAGCAACTGCCACACACCTCGCAGCCGAGCGCCGGCGAGTTCAAGGCGCTCTTTGACCGCGTGCTCGCCGACGGCCACGACAGCGCCATCTTTATCTCGCTGTGCAGCGAGTGGTCTGCCTGCTACGCCAACGCGTGCCAGGTTGCCGATACCCACGAGCTCGACGTGCGCTGCATCGACTCGCGCACCGGCTCGGGTGCCGAGGGCCTGCTGGTGGAGTACGCACTGGCCATGCGCGAGGACGGCCGCAGTCTGGACGAGACCGAGGCGCAGATCCGCGCGACGCTGCCCGACGCCCACCTGCTGCTGATTCCCCGCACGCTCGAGAACCTCGTTAAGAACGGCCGCGCGCCCAAACTCGCCGGCCAGCTCACGCAGATGCTCAACATTCGCCTGGCCGTTTCGCCGGAGTGGAAATCGGGCGAAATCAAGGCCATCAAAAAGGGCCGCGGCGCCAAGCGCATCGTCGCCAACACCATGGCCGATTGCCTCGCATTTTTGGCCGAGCATCCGGGCTCCAGCGTGCGCGTACTCACGACCGGCGCCGCCGAGGAGCAGGAGCTCGTCAGCCAAGCGCTCACAGGCCAGGACTACGTGGACGCCGGCACCGGCCCCATCGGCTGCACCATCGCCACCCACGTAGGCGTCGACGCCATCGCCATCAGCTACTGCCCCCGCTACCAACCCATCCACTAGGGGCACCTTTACCACCTGCGGTGGAATAGGGACTGTTTTTGGCGTATCAGCCGCAAATCAATCCCTATTCCACCGCAACTTAGAAATCGGCAATCAGCCCTGCGGGCCCCGGAACAGTTCCTCATGCGAGCCCATTCTGACCAGCCGGATCACAGGATTAGTCTTATGCGGCAAGTACAGAACGACCACATCGACCAACCGATCGGATAGATGGAAATCGATGTGGCCGTTGTAATTGCCGCCCGGGTTTGAAAGCTCATGGGCGCCATATTCCGCGGGAAGCGAGCCGCGAGCTGCAAGCTCTGCGACTGCCGCCTTAAACTCGGTTTTTAGCTGCGGATGGATGCGCATCGTCCGTTTGTAATCCGCCTTAAACTGAGCCTCGACTTTAATCTCAAACATCGCTAGTCCTCATCGAGGAACGATATAAGCTCATCAGCGTTATTAAATGACGGGCTGTCGTCTGGCAGAATCCCCAACTCATGAGCCTCGGCAATCACCATGGCGCGCCTCGTCGCCTCGTTGGGAACTTCGGGCCGACCCACAATCTCAAACGGAATCTTTCGCTGATTTACCAGCTGCCGAACGGCAAGATTGAGGTAGGAATTGAGACTAAGGCCGACCGAATCCAAAAACTCAGTCGCCTGTTCCTTGAGCCCTTCTTCGATGCGAACCGTCGTGGGCTTAACCGTTGCAGTAGACATACGCGACCTCCTCGCTCTCGTCTTTTGCATCAGTATACCCAGTTTAGAAGGCAGACTGATGTTAAATAGCATCAATCTGCCTTCTCATCACTACAACGACAGGCACGCTCGCCCTACATCAGCCCACTTAGGGCGATGTCGACGGCCTCGTTGAGGTCGTCGGTAATGTGCACCAGCTCCGGATCGAGCGGGCTGATCATACCGGCGTCCATCACCGGGCCGTTGAGCCAGTCGAATAGGCCCTGCCAGTACTCGGTGCCCACCAGCACGAGCGGCATGCGCTTGACCTTGTGCGTCTGCACCAGCGTGAGCACCTCGAACATTTCGTCGAGCGTACCAAAACCTCCGGGAAACACGATGGCGCCCGAGCTGTATTTGACGAACATGGTCTTGCGCACAAAGAAGTAACGGAAGTCCATGCCAAGGTTCACGTATTTGTTGAGCCCGTGTTCGTGCGGGAGCTCGATACCCAAGCCGACCGACTTGCCGTTCACGCTCGCCGCTCCCCTGTTGGCCGCTTCCATGACGCCGGGGCCACCGCCGGGGATAACCGCCACGCCGCGCTGGGCGATTTTGCGGCCGACCGTGCGCGCCGCCTTATAGAGCGGATCGGTCTTGGGCATGCGGGCGCTGCCGAAGATGGTCACAGCGGGCCCGAGCTCGGCAAGTGCGCCAAAGCCATCGACAAACTCGGCCTGGATGCGCAGCACGCGCCACGGATCAGCATGCAGCCAGTCGGTCGACTCCTCGGGCGCCAGCAGGTTGGCGTAGGTGTTGTCCTTGGGAATCATGGGGCCGCGCATAACCACGGGGCCGCGGCGGTACGTCTCGTCGTAGGCGGACTCGCCCTCGACATTCTCGTTCTCAATCATGGGTACTCCTATCGGGAAAAGAAAAACGGGCGGGGTCGACGCCATGCGCCAAACACCCGCCCGAACATCAACTATTCGGTATGGTACCCACGATGCATCAAGCGCTTGCAAGGCATCGGTCAGCGGTCGCCGCTCTTAGTAGTCCACCGCCGCAGGACTGTTCATCCAGTCGCTCACAAACGCGCCGTAGCGGCCCTCGATAATGGCCTGACGGGCACGCTGCATAAGGTTGAGCAGGTAGTAGATGTTGTGCATCGACAGCAGAATACCGCCGAGCATCTCCTTCTGCGTGACCATGTGACGGATGAGCGCACGGCTGTAGCCGCCCGTGCACACCGGGCAGGTGCAGGTGGGGTCGATAGGGCCGTCGTCGTGCGCAAAGCGCGCGTTGCGGAAGTTAAGGCGACCTTCACTGGAGAACGCCGTACCCATGCGGCCGGTGCGCGTCGGCAGCACGCAGTCGAACATGTCGATGCCCACGCCCACGCCGCGCACGAGCGTGGTAGGGTTGCCGACGCCCATGAGGTAGCGCGGCTTGTGCTTAGGCATGTACTCGGAAACCAGCGGCGCCAGCGTCTTGAACATGGTCTCGTGGTCTTCGCCCACCGAATAGCCGCCGATGCCGTAACCCGGGAAGTCGCCGCACTCCTCCAGATGGCGCAGCGAGCGCAGGCGCAGGTCCAGGTGCATGCCGCCCTGGACGATGCCAAAGAGCGCCTGGTCATCGCGGGTATGCGCCTTATAGCAGCGCTCGGCCCACATACTCGACAGCTCGACGGCGCGCTCAACGTAGGCGCGCGTGGCGGGATAGCCCGGGCACTGGTCCAGCTGCATGCAGATATCGGACCCGAGCTTCATGGCGATTTCCATGTTGTCCTCGGGCGTCCAGAACACGTGGCGGCCGTCGTAGTCGTTGACGATAAAGCGCACGCCCTCGTCGGTGAGCTTGACGGCGTCGTTGTGGCTGAACACCTGGAAGCCGCCCGAATCGGTAAGAATGGGGCCGTGCCAGTTCATAAACTTGTGCAGGCCGCCCAGCTCGGCAATGGTGTCCTCGCCGGGACGCATGGACAGGTGATAGGTGTTGGCAAGCACGATCTGGGCGCCGAGCTGTTTGACGGTCTCGGTAGGAATACCCTTGACGTTTGCCTTGGTGCCCACGGGCATAAAGATTGGCGTCTCGATATCGCCGTGCGGGGTGTGCAGTACGCCGGCACGCGCGTGCGTCGTCGGGTCCTCGGCGATCAGGTCGAATTTAAAAAGGCTCTGGTCCATAAACTGGAACTCCTTGGTTGCGGTTCATACGCAAACCATTATACGGGCAACCCGCAAGGAGCACCGACTCGACAGAAACTGGCGCAAAGGAAACCTGCCCACTTGCACCAATGCACCAGGATAAAAATGATCCGTTTTCCTCCGTCCCCAACGGATCATTTCCGACAGCCACAGCAACGCCGATGCTATGGCACCGACAGCGAAAACCCGCCAGAGCGAGCAAGGTGCCTTGAAACAAGGCGGCATTGATCTTTTGATCATGCCGCCGAAGTTGAAAGGCAGATTGCCGCTC
>CAJMSO010000086.1 GCA_905216075.1 uncultured bacterium
TTTGACTACGACTACAAGCTGCGAAATCAACGACGGAATGATAAACCGAATAGCCTGCGGCAACACGATTTTAAAGGTGATTTTAGCTTTGGAGAGGCCGAGTGCCTGGGCGGCCTCGACCTGGCCGCGCGGCACGGCGTTGACGCCGGCACGGAAGATCTCGGCAAGTACGCCAGCTGCAGCGAGCGCGACGGGAAGCGTGAGCATCCAAAACGACGGCAGCGCGATCTTGTACTGGGGCAGCACCAAAAAGAAGAAGTAGATGAACAGAAGGCTCGGCACGCCGCGGAAGAAATCGGTGAGCACGCGGCAGACCAGCTGCAGCGGCTTAATGTCGCTGGTGCGGCCGAGCATAAGGGCTAAGCCCAGCACCAGCGCGATGGCGCCAGCGGTGAGTGCGACTTTAACGGTGCCCTCAAAGCCGGCAAGCAGGAACTTCCAGGTGGTGAGGTGCGTAAAGAAATACCAATAGTGGACCGAAAGCTGACCGGTCACATAAAAGCGTTGCAGTACCAGGATGACGAGCGCGGCGACGGCAACAAGCGAGATAGCGGTGCCGATGCGAATCTTGGCGCGCATCTTGGGGCCGGGAGCCTCGTAGAGCGCATCGCGCATGGTGAGCGCAGAAGAGGAGTGCTTGCTCATCGGAGGATCCTCACCTTCTTATCGATGTAATTGCCAATGTGGCTCACCACAAAGGCAGTGCCCAGGTAGCCGAGCGCCGAGATAAAGAACGCGGCGACGCCGCCGAGCGAGCGCGTGTTGATATAGCTCACCACGCCGGTGAGCTCCTGCGGTTTAAGCGGCACCTGACTGCCGAGCGCAGTGGTGAGCATGACGGCGATAAAGAGGTTGGTCATGGGCAACACACTCGAACGCAGCGCCTGCGGAATCACGATCTTGGCGAGGATACGGCTGAAGCTCATGCCCAGCGAACGTGCGGCTTCGACCTGGCCGACGCCGACGGTGTTGATGCCACTCATAAAGTTCTCGGAACCAAAGGCCGAGCCCAAAAGGACCGTGGCGACGATAACGCAGGTGCGGTAGGGCAGGACGACTTTGAGCGGCGGCAGCGCGTAGACGACGATGATAAGCAGCGCGATGCCGGGGATGTTACGGAAGACCTGGACATACAGGTCGCCAAAGACGCGCAGCGGCTTGAGCGGCGACACGCGCATCACGGTGACGGCGACGGCCAGCACCATGGCGATGGCAAACGACTCAAGCGTCATGCCCCAGGTTGCTAGCAGCGCGTCGATATAGTTCTGGCCATAGAGCGACCAGAGCTCGGAGAGACTCATGCGGACCTCCCGCCGATAAGGAAAGGGGCTCCCGTGTGTACGGAAGCCCCGACAACTCATTGAGGAAACAGTTTAGCGCAATAAAGCGCATCGTGCGTTTCCGTATGGTTTCGCAGCGGCCGTTACTAGGCTCGCTGCCTAGGCGCCGATCTCGGGCAGCTCGGGAACATTGGTGTCGCCCGTACGGTCGCCGATGCAGATCTGCCACAGCTTGGTCCAGGTGCCGTCGTCCTCGATCTTCTTAAGGAAGTCGTTGACAAAGGCGACGCCGTCGGAATCGAGCGGCAGACCGATGCCGTAGGGCTCCTTGCTGCCGAAGGGCTTGCCGGCGATCTTGTACTTACCGGGCTCGCGGACCAGGGCGCTCTGCTGCATGTTGTTGTCGATGACGTAGGCGTCAACGCGGCCCTGCTGGAGTGCCTGGCGGGCCTCCTCGTCGGTCTTGAACTCCTGCTGGCTGGCCTTGGGGGCGAACTCCTCCAGGATGGCGGGGCCGTTGGAGCCGGACTGGACGGCGACGTTCTTGTCGGCCAGGTCGTCGACGCTCTTGATGTCGTCGTTGTCGGCGAGCACCAGGATGGCCTGCTGGGTGTAGTAGTAGGGACCGGCAAAGGAGACGAGTTTCTTGCGCTCGTCGGTGATGGTGTAGGTGGCAAAGACGGCGTCGACCTGGCCGTTCTGCAGGACGGACTCGCGCGTGTCCGATGTCACCTGGGTGATCTCGACCTTGTTCTCGCCCAGAATGTAGTTGGACAGGAGCTGTGCGATGCCGGCGTCAAAGCCACGGGTCTGACCGTCTTTCTCGTTGAGGAGGGAGAAGAGCGTGGAGGTCTGAACGCCACCGATCTTAAAGACGCCGGCGTCCTTGACGGCCGTGGCCCAGGTGCTGGCAGCGATGGCGTCGTCATCGGCCTTGGGGCCGTTGTCGACGAGCTTGTCGAATGCCTTGGCATCGAGCGTGGTGGAAGCCTCGGTATCCTCGGAGCCCTTTGAGGAGCCGGCGGCGGAACCCTTGTCGGCCTCGGCGCTGGTGTCGGAGCAGCCGGCAAGACCAAGGCCGGCGACGGTTGCGAAGGTGGCGGCAACGAAGCCGCGGCGGTCGAGAACGACCTGCTGGGAGAGGTTCTTGCTCATAGTAGAACACCTTTCTCAATAAAATCCCTAGCGGTTGAGTAGAGTTATACCCTATCCCGCTCAAATGGGTCAACACGAAATAACTCAGAAACATACTTGTCTTATGGGTAATTCTGCCTACCAAAAAGGGACAGGTTTATTTTGGCAGGTTTTATCTGGGCAAACGTCGATTATTGTAGTTAAGAAAGCGTTTTGCGGACGGCGTGGTCGCTCGCTGCGGTCGCTATAATGGCGGCAACGCGACGCATATATAAGTAAGGAGACCGCGTATGAACGGCTATTCGTTTTTCGCACCGACCATGACTTAGAACCACCACAAAGGGGACAGGCACCTTTGTGGTGGTTCTTGCAGATGTGGCAGCCTGCCTCTCTGTTTTGTCTCAATCTGTAACAGGTAGACGAGGAAATGGGTTCTAGCTGTTACAGATTGAGATTTTCTCTTCAGGGGGATTCGAATGTCTCGATCTGTAACATCTGGACGGACAAAAGGTCTCTATCTGTTACAGATTGAGACAAAGGTCTGGGACTAAAATGTCTTATCTAGATCTGTAACAGCTGGACGAGGATTTATCCTCTAGATGTTACAGATTGAGATAATCGCGTCGCGAAAATAAAAACCTCCGCAGGGGTGCTTCCCTTGCGGAGGTTATTTACTCGTTGAGTAGCCTTACGGCTTCGGCGGCCATGTTCTCGACCGTCATGCCGTTCTGCGCGAGCAGCTCGTTGGGGTCGTAGCGGTCGGGGAAGCCCTTGGCGATGCCAAAGGTGCGCGTGCGCACAGGCGTGCAGGCCAAGTAGCACGCGACACGCTCGCCCCACCCACCGTCCAAGATGCCGTCCTCGAGGGTGACGACAACGCGATGCTCGGCGGCAAGGCTGTCGAGAAACTTGCGGTCAAGCTCGGTTGCAAAGCGCGGGTTGACGAGCGTGGCCTCGATGCCGTACTCGGCAGCCAAGCGGTTTGCCACGCGCTCGCCCAGTTCAAAGAAGTCGCCAAGCGCAAGCACGGCTACATCGCGGCCCTGACGCGCGACGTTGTAGCGCACGACGCTGTAATCGGCGCCCTCGGCGGGCGCCAGATCGGGACGGCTTACCAGGCCGATGCCCGGCACGCGGATTGCCACGGGATGCTCGCGGTGGTCGAGCGACCAGCTCAGCATGGACAGGTATTCTTCCATGCAGGCCGGTGCCAGGTAGCGTATGTTGGGAAGTCCGTCCAGCATGGAAATATCAAAGAACGAGAGGTGCGTCTCGGACGTTGTGCCAAAGACCGAAGCACCAAACACCAGGATGGTTGCGGGGGCGTCGTTGAGGCACAGGTCGTGCCACAGTTCATCGTAGGCGCGCTGCAAAAACGTGCCGTATGCGCCAAAGACCGGCTTGGCGCCCGCGCTGGCGAGCGCGGTGGCAAAGGTGACGGCGTGCTCTTCGGCAATGCCCACGTCGACAAACTGCTTGCCTGCCGCGGCGCGAAGCTCGGGCGTAAAGCCCATGATATAGGGCGTGGCAGCCGTGATGGCGACAACCTGCGGGTCGTTCGCGATAGCGGCGTTGAGTGCCTCGCTCGTAATATCGGCATAGGTGCGCGGCGCGGGCTCGCTCGGGTGGCCCGGGCAAAGTTTGCGACCGGTTGCCATATCGAAGGGCCCCACATGATGCCAGTGCTCGGGGTCGCTCTGGGCTGGCTCAAAGCCCTTGCCCTTGGCGGTGGAGACGTGCAGCACGATGGGATGATCGATATCGCGCAGCTCCTGCAGCGTATCGACCAGCGCTTGGACATCGTTACCGGCGTCCAGGTAGCGATAGTCGAGCCCCAGCGCGCGGAAAACGTTGCGCTCACAGGTACCGTTGCTGGCTCGCAGCTCGGCCAGATTGCGATACAGGCCGCCATGGTTCTCGGCAATGGACTGGTCGTTATCGTTGACGATGATGATCAGGTTGCTATCGAGTTCGGCGGCATTGTTAAAGCCCTCAAACGCCAAGCCGCCCGAAAGCGAGCCGTCGCCAATAACGGTAATGACGTTATACGTGTCACCCGCCAGGTCGCGCGCGTGGGCAAGACCGCAGCCCAAGCTCACCGAGGTCGAGGTGTGACCCATGGCAAACAGGTCATGCTCGGACTCGTCGGGATTGGCAAAGCCAGAGGCCTCGCCATAACGCTCCGGATCGATATAGGTGTACGCGCGCCCGGTCAGCGCCTTGTGGGCGTAGGTCTGGTGCGAAACGTCAAAGAGAATCTTGTCGATAGGGGAGTTAAACACGCGATGGAGCGCGACCGTAAGCTCAACGACGCCCAGGTTGGGGGCAACGTGCCCGCCGACGGCGGCGGAGCTTTCGAGGATGGCGTGGCGAATCTCGTCGCAGAGCTGCGGGAGCTCGGCGCGATTAAGAGCCTTGACGTCCTCGGGCGTTGTCGTTTGCGTAAGCAGCATCGTTGTGGGTTACTCCATGCGAATCGAGCGCCGGCGCTCCCTCGGCCGGCACAATTGCACAGAACAGTCTCGCACATTTTGGCGTTTGATATGTGACGGCGGCGCGGTAATTCGCCAACTGGTGGGGCAAAACGTTTTGTCCGATGCCATACTGATATGTTCCATGATGTTTTTATCGATTGTGCACAGGCCGTGGCTTGTCGCCGTGAGTCGCTGGAAGGAGGCAGCATGTCTGATGCCGTTCGTGCCGAGAAAATCGCGCACGAGGTCGACTATGCCGCCCACCAGCTGGCCCAGGCGGGCCGTCTGGGCCTGACGCGCGAGTTTATCCAGCATGGCGATGTGACGGTCTATGCACATGTGACCTCGGTGGCGCGGGCAAGTCTGTCCTTTGCCGAGCGCTTGGGCCGTGCTGGCATTTCGGTCGACCGTGCATCGCTGTTGCGCGGAGCCTTGTTACACGATTACTTTCTCTACGATTGGCATGACCCCGATCCGAGCCATCGACTGCACGGATTTCGGCATCCATTTTTTGCCCTGGCACGTGCCGAAGAGGATTTTGAGCTGACGCCGCGCGAACGGAATATTATCGCGCGACATATGTTTCCGCTGGTGCCAGTGCCGCCGACGTGTCGCGAGGCATGGATTGTGTGCCTGGCTGATAAGTGGTGCGCACTGTGCGAGACGGTCGCCGGCCGTCTGCCGCGCAAGGACGAGGCTGACGATGGCATGAGTAAAGCATCGAGCGAAAAGAGGAGAGGGTAGACGGTGGAAACCGCGATTGATATGGCGTTTGGCGGCGCGACGCTTGCCGCCTGTCCACTCTCGGCACTGGTACTCTCGTTTGCCTTTTACGGGTTTTGCGGCTGGGCATGGGAGTCGACAGTATGCGCCATGCTTAACCAAGGACGCTTCGCCAACAGCGGATTCTTGCTGGGGCCGTGTTGTCCTATCTATGGTGTGGGCGGCATAGCCTGCTGGCTTTTGCTGCGTGGGATTCCGGATGCCTCGGGCCAGTTTGTCGCGGCGGCGCTTGTATGCAGCGTAATCGAGTACAGCGTTGGGCTTCTATTGGAAAAGACAACAGGCGCGCGCTTTTGGGATTACTCGCACCTGCCGGTTAATTTGCATGGGCGCATCTGCCTGTACTGGGCTTGCGCGTTTGGCCTGGGTGCGCTGTGCATTTGCCGTTTAGTGGAGCCGGCATTGCTGGGGCTGCTCGGCCATTTGCCGGTGCTGATTGTGCGGCTGGCGGCCTTTATCGTCGCGGTCGCGATGATGGTCGATGCGGTGTGCTCTTTGGCCAGCTGGCGCCGCCTGTCCGATCAGCTGGAGCGTGTGCGTGCCGACCTTGCCGACCGCATCAATGAGTCGCTTGCCGATGCGTCCGACTCCATGCTCGAACGTATTCCCGATTCGGCGATCGACTCGGTGGCGCAGACGCATATCCGCAGCCGTGCCGTTAACGCGTGGCTGGCTGAGCTGGGCGACGCAACGCTCGATGCCCTGCGTGAGAAGGCTTCGATGCCGACGTTTATCTCGGATGGTGCTCGCGGCCTGGCGCTTGCCGCCCGCCGCGTGGCCGATGCCGCACCGAGCATGCCGCGTCCGTCGCTCAGTCGTCGCCTTGCCGGCAAGGGCATAAGCCGTCCGGTGCCGAGCGTGTCACTCAGCCGCCGCGACCTACGCTTCTTTAACGCCTTCCCGCGCCTGCGCATCAATCGCTACGAAGGTGTCATTCGAGCAACTAATCTCCGCGACCGCGCTCACGAGCTGTTTCGGCGCTAGCCGGGACGGGCGCGCTCACGGCCCCCTTGCTCGCGTATTCCCGTTCGTTTCGCGCCCGTTGCTGCGCCGTTTCCAAGATTGCGGCGCCGTTGGAGATGGCACGATCTGGGTCGAGCCGGTCGAGGAAGCTATCCGCATCCGTACCGGCGAACACGGCCCTTCTACGGTGTAGGACAATCTTTCGCCTGACGGGTGCGCCTTTCTTGGGGCGCGCTCATTCTCGTCTACAATATCGTGCAGACGAAGGAGAGGCATGCCCATGATCAAGATGTTTGCGAGTGACTTAGACGGAACGCTGCTGAACGCCCTGCACGAGGCAGACGGGACCATCCGCCGTGCCATTCGTGAGCTGACCGAGGCTGGTCTGCATGTGGTTCCCGCGACCGGACGCTCGACGTTACCAATCGGCGAGCATGGTTTTACGGGGCTGGCGCTCGATGCCTGCTGCTCTAACGGCTCCATTGTGCGCGACAGTCATGGCGAGGTGCTCAAGACCTGGACCATCGACCCGCAGATTACCGAGGAGCTGCTCAAGGAGTTTCCGGACATTTGCTTCGACTGCTCCACGCCCGATGGCATGTTCTCGAGCGGTTCGTTCGAGATGCATCAGGCGGGCTTTAAGAAGGACAGCCCCATCAAGCGCATCGTGATGCGCGGTATGCGAGCGCGTGGCGGGTATCACGAGGAGCAGTATTTCGACCAGTCGATCGGTGACATTCTGCGCCACGATGTGTGCAAGATTAACTGCCGCGTGACCTCGCCCGAGCTGGAGC
>CAJMSO010000087.1 GCA_905216075.1 uncultured bacterium
GAAAACCAAACAAACCAGATAAACGGCGTGGTATGGCCCCTCAACAAAGCATCAATCAGCGCTACGAGGTCGGAGCATTCCTAAATGTGTAGTTGCCCGGAGAGCGCACATTGATATACGTTACGCCCTCTACCTGCGAAAGCAACTTGGTGACCACGCGTTCCTTCTTGGCGATATCGTCCGAATCGCCCAGCGACACCTCAATGCCGTTATTGAGGTTTGCCGAGATGGCTTCGACCGAAGGCGTGGAAATATCCTTGACTTGTCCCAAGAACTCGCTCGAAAAACCACGCACATAATCCAGGCCGGCCTTAACGGCCTTGGAGCTCACCGCCTGGCCGGAAACCGGAGCGACATCCGCCGAGACATCAGTCAACAGCACCGCGCCATAATGCTTAGCGAGCGCCAGCGCGGCATCGATTCCGGTCAAGGTATTTGAGCCCTGCCCTGTCGTGATGACGTTGCCCTGGTCATCCACTTCGACCGACGTCGACAGTGGGGCGATCCAGGTGTCATCATCCCCGATGGCCCAGGCAAGGTCATCGGAGCTGATATAGGCAATTGCGATGACCTTGCGCTCCATAGGCGTGATGATGAGCGTATGCGGGAACTGACGCTGGACATCCACGCCCGAGACCCACGGGTTCTGCTTGAGGTCCTCGGTAATCTGGTCGGGATCGACGTTAAAAAGCGACGTTCCCTCGGGCAAATCGATCAGCTGGATAGCATCGTGCTTCGTCACATGCTCGCTGCCTTGAATCTGAATATCAGTGGCGGTAAACAATCCAGAGTTGATCACCACGATGGCAACGACGACGAGCACGGCCAAGACGGCCAGAACGCCGCCCACGATTTTGCCTTTGCCTGTAACGACAGAAGCGGCGTCTGATGTTTTATTTACCATCGCCCCAAGTGAAGACAACGGGTTGACGTTTTTTTTACCCGAAGGCTTCTTGGCGGTAGCCGGCACCGATGTCAGCGAGCGCGGTTTCGATGCGCCCAGCGTGCGACTCGGACGCGCCACCTTAGTTCCCGTCGAGGGCTTAGGAGTTGCCATGGGACGGGCAGGTTTGGCGCCCATAACAGGCTTTGACGTCACCGAGGGACGCGAGGACTTTTTTGCGGCCGGACGATTACCGAGCTGCGAGCCGACGACCGGACGACTGGTCTGTCGAGCATGCCCGACAGACTTAGAGCGCGCGACGGTATTGCGTTGAGGTTTGGCAGGCGCGCCGGAACGCCCTCCGGCGCGGCGGAAGGTGGGTTTCGATGCTCTAGAAGCCGAGGAATTTAACTTCCGGTCTGAGCTCGATGCCATACGCCTCCCTCACCTTTCCGTGCACATGTCTGATAACCGCGGCAACGTCATCGGCCGAGGCGGTTCCGTTATTAACGATAAAATTAGCGTGAACGGGCGAAACTTCTGCGCCGCCAATCGAAAAACCCTTTAATCCACAATCCTCGATAAGCTTGCCCACACTCGCATCGGGCGGGTTGCGAAAGACCGACCCGCAGGATGCGCGACCCATGGGCTGCGTACGCTTGCGCCTCGTCAGGTACCGTTCCATGCGCTCGCGAATGTCGGCCTTGGGCGCCGGTTTAAGCTTGAGCACGCACTCGAGGATGATCTCATTGCGGGGAAGGCTACATTCGCGGTAGCCCCAAGTGATCTCGGACCCCGCATAATGCTTGATACCGGATGCCGGGTCAAACGTTACGACATCCTCAACCAGCGAGCCAATCCACTCGGTCCGTGTGCCGGCATTCATAGATATCGCACCGCCGACCGAGCCAGGGATGCCAACGGCAAACTCAAGGCCCGAGAGGCTACGCGACAGGGCATCGTTGACCAGGCGCGCAAACATCACGCCCGCACCGACCGTCAGCGTACAACCGTCATCGGCAACAACCGTGCGCTGAAACTCACGTCCGAGCGAAATGACGGCACCGCGATAACCGCCATCGGCAACCAGCAGATTGGAGCCCTTGCCGATGATGACCCACGGCACCTGCTCGCGATCGAGCACCGCCACGGCGCGGCGGAGGGCATGATAGCTATGGCACGTCACAAAGAGGTCGGCCTTGCCGCCGACACGATAGCTCGTATGACGCGCAAGGCGCTCGTCCTCGATCACATCCGTGTCGATCATGCCCGAGAGCGCCATGACGGCGTTAAACAGACCCATTAGACTTAAGCGTCTTTCTTGGCAGTCAGATACTCAATGAACTCGGGGCCGACGGTCGTAACGTCACCGGCACCCATAGTGAGCAGCAGATCGCCCTCGCCCACCATCTGCTCGAGCTCCTGATTGAGCTCAAGACGGCTGGAGCAGTACACGACCTCCTTGCCAGGATGCTTGGCGCGCACGGTATCGGCGAGCATCTTAGAGGTGACACCCGGAATGGGCATCTCGCCAGCCGAGAACACATCAATCAGCAGCAGTTTATCGGCATTGGCAAATGCATCGGCAAAGTCGTCGCACAGGGCCTGCAGGCGCGAATAGCGGTGCGGCTGGAACACGACGTCGACGTGCTTGTAGCCCAGCGACGAAGCAGCAGCAAGCGTCGCCTTGATCTCGGTGGGGTGATGGCCGTAATCATCGACCACGGTGATGCCATCGATATCGCCCACGTGGGTAAAGCGACGGCGGACGCCCTCAAAGCTCGAGAGCGCCTTGGCGGCGGCGTCGATGTCAAGGCCCAGGACATGGGCGACGGTGAGCACCGCCGTGGCGTTGAGCATGTTGTGGCGACCGGGATTGCTCTTGATCTCCACAGCATGCTCAGTGCCGTCCTCAAAGCGAACGATAAAGTCACTCTGGATGCCCTTGACATCCGGGTGCATGCAGACGATGTCGTTGCTCTCGGCAAAGCCGTAGGAAAGCACGTGACGGCCCGTCGACTTGGCGAGCTCGACCAGATGCGGGTCCTCACCGCAGACGATGACGGTGCCGCCCTCGCCCACCAGGCTCATGAATTTGGCGAAAGTTGCCTCGATCTCCTCGATACCCGAGTAGTGATCAAGGTGATCGGCCTCGACGTTGGTCACAATGACCACGTTGGGGTTCAGGAACAGGAAGGAGCTGTCGGACTCGTCGGCCTCGGCGACAAAGTAGTCGCCCGAGCCGTTCTTGCCGTTCGTGTCATAGCCCTCGACGATGCCACCGATCAAGAAGCTCGGATCCAGACCCATGCGGTCGAGCATGGTGGCGCACATCGAAGACGTGGTGGTCTTGCCATGCGTGCCGGCAACAGCGACGGTGGTGTAGCCGTGGCCCAAGGCAGAGAGCATCTTGGCACGGGGCCACACGGGAATACCAAGCTCGCGAGCACGCACGAGTTCAGGGTTGGACTCCGGAATAGCGGTGGAGACAACAACCACGTCGGGCTTGACCTCGTCGATCGTGGCGGCCTCATGGCCCACATGCACCTTCACACCAGCGCGGGTAAGCTGGCGGATATAGCGTGACGTCTTAAGGTCGGAGCCGGTAACGGCATAACCGCGCTCGTGCAGAACGAGGGCGATGCCGCTCATGCCGGCGCCGCCGATACCGATAAAGTGGGCGCTCTTAAACTCGGGCGCGGAGGTTGCAGTCTGGGAATCAGCCATGTGCTCGTGTACTCCTTGCGTAAACACTGCCTGTAACCCGTTAACTGTACCGCACCTACCGCATCAGCGCGAGGGCGACCGACGATATCCCGTCTAACTAACGCAAACCCTCTACCGCATCCGCCAGAAGAGCGGCGGCCCTATCCTGAGCCAGACCACGCGCCGCCTGTCGCATGGTGTCGCGCGCCGCCGCGTCATCGACCAGGTGCAACAGCTCATCGGCAAAGGCAGAACCGTCGATATCGGCATCGGCGCAGAGCACGCCGGCCCCGGCGTCGACCAGATACCGGGCATTGGTGGTTTGGTGGTCGGCCGTCGCATGCGGATACGGCACGAGCACCGAGGGCACGGCGAGCGCAGCGATCTCGGCCACGCTCGATGCGCCCGAACGCGAGAGCACCAAATCGGCAGCAGCCAGCATATCGCCCATGTTGTCGATGTAAGGCTGGACGCGGTAACGCTCCGCCTCCTCGGGCGTCAGCGCCAAAGCGCGCTCGGTCTCCTCAAAGCTGTCGGCACCCGTCGAATGCAACACATAGAGGTTCTTGCGTGAAAGCAGCTCGTTTTTGAGCGAGACCACGCGCTCGTTGAGGTGCTGGGCGCCAAGTGAACCGCCAAAGACGAGTAGCAGCGTAGCGTCCTCGGGAACGCCAAGTGCCTTGCGGCCGCGAGCGCGATCGCCCTCGATTACCGAGCGACGTACGGGGTTGCCGGTCATGAGCA
Organism: uncultured bacterium; assembly: GCA_905216075.1. GTDB lineage: Bacteria > Actinomycetota > Coriobacteriia > Coriobacteriales > Coriobacteriaceae > Collinsella. The sequence goes on from CAJMSO010000087.1 coordinate 4,334, forward strand.
CGTGGTCAGGGTCACCTTCGCGCTCAAAGACCGAACGCGCTGCCGGCACCGAGATGCACACGCGGGCAGCGTGGGAGTTCATCATCTTGTTGGCCAGGCCCGGAACAGAGTTCTGCTCATGCAGCAGATACGGAACGCCTGCGCCCTTGCACCACCCCAGCAGCGGAACCTCGACATAGGCACCAAAACCGACGGCAGCATCGGGCTTGCCGACCTTTGAGAAATGACTGGCGAGCGCACGCTTGGCCTTGTTGACACGCCACAGCGAGGTCAGCGCCGTCCAAGGACGGGAGCGGTCGAAGCCCGTGACCGTAATGGGCACAAATTCAAACCCAGCCTCGGGGACCAGACGACCCTCGAGCTTGCGCGACTGGCCCACGAACACAACGTGGTGGCCACGATCACGCAGCTCTTCGGCCAAGGCGAGCGCGGGGTTGATGTGTCCCGCCGTGCCGCCGGCTGCAATAGCAACGGTCATCTTATCGGTCATGGTAGTCCCTTCGTACACGCGGTCCCTGGTCATCGGTGCGCAGACGCGCCGACGGGTCCGAGTTCAAATCGATTCGATTATATCCGCCGCCCGCATTGCGAGGGCTGGGGCGCTGAGGACGACCTTGCGGAGCCATTCGCGGGCGTGGACGAGCTGCCGGCTCGGATGGAGAACCATCAAGAACGGTAAAGCCGCTACGCGAAGGTCGTTCACCGCGCACATGGGCCACGCCAGCGGTGCTCTCGTCCATAACGGCAAAGCTCTCGCGGCGACGGTCGTACTCATCGCGACGGGCGCTCTCGTACGAAACGCGCAGGATCAACCCGGCAAGCATGAGCGACACAATAATCGACGAACCGCCGTAGCTAATAAACGGCAACGGTTTGCCCGTCATGGGAAACACGTTGAGAATGCCCAACGCGTTAATCAAAAACTGCACCGCGAGAATGACCGCGGAGCCAGACGCCATAAGCGCGCCCCGACGATCGGTCGCCTGCTCAGCAATGCGAAACGCCGAGTAGATCAGCATCGCAAACACCAAGAAGAACAGCACGGTTCCGACAAAACCGACTTCCTCGCCAATGATGGCCAGGATGTAGTCGTTGTGCGCCTCGGGCAGATACGAGTACTTCATGGTTGAGTTGCCGATGCCACGGCCGAACAGACCGCCCGAGGCAAAGGCCATGATGGCAAGCGTGGCCTGATAGCCGTCACCATACTCGTCGGCCCAAGGGTTCAAGGCAACCTGAATACGCACCATACGGTACGGCTCTGCGACAAGTGCAATCACGATCACGAGAATGCCGAAGATTAGCACGCCGATGATAAATCTGGGGTCGAGACCCGCAAACAACGCCATGCACATGAGGGTCAACAGGATGATCAGGACAGTACCGAAATCGGGCTGGATAAAGATCAGAAAGAGCGAAATGCCCAGGTAGATGCCCATCTTGCGAAGGAATTCGTTGATGTTGCCACCGGGCGAAAAGAAGCGATCAAGCATGATGGCCGAATACGCAATGGCAAATGGCTTTAAAAACTCGGAAGGCTGGAACTGAATACCGGCGATGTTGAGCCAGCGCGTGGCGCCACGGCTGCCGCTGCCCACCAAGAACACCAGAAGCAGTAGCCCTATCATGCCGATAAGGAAGATCCTGAGCACATCCTCCCCAAACCAGCTGTCCGGCAAAACGCGCACGATGGCAATCAGCGCCAGAACACCGACCACGGTAAACGCGGCCTGTCGACCCAGAAAAAACGTCGCCGAGCCATTCTCGTGCAGCGCCTCGACCGAAGACGCCGAGTACACCATCAGCAGGCCAAAGCATACCAAGGTAAACAAGCAGGCCATGAATATCAAACGGGGGCGCATGATACGGGCGGGAACGCCGGCAATATAGCGTTCGCTAAACGACTGCCCGCCGCGGCTGGAGCGCGGTGTGGTGCGACGTGAGGAAGCACGGTCCGAGTCGGGCCTCCTCATACCTTGTCGGGGGCTCTCCTCTCTCACCGCAACCCCTATTCCATTTGTGATTTCGCTGTAGCGGCAAGCTGAGCCACGTAGTCCTTAAACACGCGGCCGCGCTCCTCATAGCCCGAGAACTCATCGAACGAAGAGCAGGCAGGAGAAAGTAAGATCACGTCACCACGACTCGAAAGCGAACGGGCAACGTCCACGGCGTCGCGCAGGTCATCCGCCTGGGCGATATCCACATCGCCATCGACATCGGCCTCGTCCATAGCGGCGGTGAAGCGCTCGCGCGCATCGCCAAAGCAGACGACCGAGCGCACGTTGTCCATAACGACGCGCGCGAAGTCCGTGAGCGGCGTGCCCTTATCGTGGCCGCCGAGCAGCAAGATCACGTCGTCATCGGGAAATGCCGTCAGCGCCTTCTCGACCGCATCGGTGTTGGTCGCCTTGGAATCGTTGACGTAGCGCACGCCGTCAATCTCGCCACACGGCTCCACGCGGTGCTCGAGCGGCTGGAACGAGGCAAGACCGCGGCAGACACCATCGACATCGGCACCGACCGCCAAGGCAGCCGTGGCAGCGCACAGGGCATTGATAACATTGTGATGGCCCGAGATCTTGAGCTCGGATGTAGCGATGAGCGGGGTCTCGACGCCTTTCAGACGCACGATCATCTTGCCATCGCGCACAAAGGCGGCATCCTCGCCCTCAGGCTCGTCAAAGGCAACCTTGCAGATGCGACGACCCGGCGTGTAGATGTACTCATCGAACTCGTGAATACCGGCGTCTTCGACGTCGACAACCACCAGATCGTCATCGACCATATTGTCAAACAGTTTGATCTTGGCAAGCGCATAGTTCTTATGGCTCTTATGCCAGCCCAAGTGGTCGGGAGTGATGTTGAGCAGCACCGCCACGCAGGGGTGGAGCTCGGTTGTCGTAGCAATCTGATAGCTCGAGAGCTCAGCCACAAACCACTCGTTGTGGGCTCGGCCGTCAATCTCGTTGACCGGCGGCTCGCCGATGTTGCCGACAGCAACGCTG
>CAJMSO010000088.1 GCA_905216075.1 uncultured bacterium
AGGTTTGGTGGACTGAGCAAGACCGAGGAGGCTTAATCGTGTCCGATCGTCCCAAGGCGTCTGCTCCCAAGGCGCCTGCCGCCAAGAGCGGCGCGGCTGCGACTTCGTGGCTTGCCGGCTTTATTACCCGTGCCGCCGCAGGTATCGTCTACGCCGTCGTATTTATTCTCTGCCTGGTTTTGGGTATCGTTCCCACCGCCATCTTCGTCTCCGTCATGAGCGGCCTGTGCTGCTTTGAGTTTTTCCGCATGACGAAGCTCGATGGCAAGGTGGCCAATGAGCGCCTGGGCATCGCTGCCGCCGTGCTCTTTCCGCTCTCGGCGCTGGGCGACTCGCTGCTGTTGAATGCCCTGCTTTTTGCTCTGATGCTTGCGGTGGGTATTTGGTACGTCTGGTCGTCGCGTACCCGTATATCCGATGTAGCCGTGACGCTCATGGGCCCCATCTACACCGGTTTTATGCTGTCGGCCATCGTGCTGCTGCGCGATGCCGTGCCCGGTTTTGCCGGCGCCCTGCTTTCGGTGGGTGTTTGCGCGTCTCTCTGGGTCTCCGATTCGTTCGCCTACATCGTGGGCAGCCGTATCGGCAAGCACAAGATGGTCCCCAAGATTTCTCCCAAAAAGAGCTGGGAGGGCTTTTTCGGCGGCATCTTGGGCTCGGTTCTCATCTGGCTTATTTTGTGGGCGACCCATTTCTATAAGCTGAGCTTGCCCTATGCGCTGCTGTGCGGCGTGGTCGTGTCCATCCTGGGCGTTATCGGCGACCTCATCGAGTCACGCATCAAGCGTGGCGTGGGCGTCAAGGATTCCGGCAATCTGATTCCGGGCCATGGCGGCATGCTCGACCGTAGCGACTCGCTTATCTTTGGCTGCATTACCGCGCAGCTGCTTTTGATGATCGGAGGCGTGCTGTAATGGCCTTTCAGACGACGTACGGCCCCGATGGGCGTCTTCGCGTTGCCATCCTGGGTTGTACGGGCTCTATCGGTACGCAGGCACTTGATGTATGCCGTCAGCATGCCGATCGACTGCAGGTGACGGCACTGTCCGTTAACTCCAGCACCTCGGAGCTCGTTGCGTTTGCCCGTGAGTTTTCGGTTCCGGCCGTTGCCGTGGCCGACACCACCCACGGTACGGACGCTGTGCTGCAGGAGCTGCCCGAGGGCACCGAGCTCGGTGTTGGTGCGCAGGCGGTTTGTGAGCTCGCGCGTCGCAATGACGTCGACTGTGTGCTTGTTGCCATTGTGGGCGCTGCCGGGCTCGAAGCGAGCCATGCAGCCCTGACCTCGAACAAGCGTCTTGCACTTGCTAACAAGGAGTCCCTCGTTGTCGGCGGTGACCTGCTGATGCCGTTGGCGCAGCCCGGTCAGCTTATTCCGGTCGACTCCGAGCACTCCGCCATCTACCAGTGCTATCTGGGGGAGAATCCGCGCGAGGCTCACTGCATTTGGCTCACTTGCTCGGGTGGTCCGTTCTTTGGCCGTACGCGCGACGAGCTCAATTGCGTGACACGCTCCGATGCGCTGGCACACCCCACGTGGGCCATGGGTGCTAAGATCACCATCGACTCTGCGACCCTCATGAATAAGGGCTTGGAGCGTATCGAGGCGATGCACCTGTTCGGGTGCGATCTCGACTTTATCAACGTGGTCGTTCAACGCCAGTCAAAGATCCACTCGATGGTCGAGTATGCGGACGGCTCTGTGATGGCACATCTCGGTGCGTCCGACATGCGCATTCCCATCCAGTTCGCGTTCTCGTATCCCGAGCGGTGGGATACCCCAGCGCCTCGAATCGATTTCCGCGAGCTCGGGCAGCTCACGTTTGATGCTGCCGATATGGACACATTCCGCTGCCTGGCGCTGGCCGAGCGTGCCGGCAGAACGGGCGGCACCATGCCGTGCGTGCTGAATGCCGCCAACGAAGTTGCCGTCGATGCCTTCCTGCACGATGCCTGTACCTTTACCGATATCGACCGTATCGTCGAGTCGTGCATGGATGCACACGATATGCAGGCGGTCGCATCCTTTGAGCAGCTTCGCGATATCGATACGTGGGCTCGTGCCAAGGCCGCCGAGGTGCTCGCTGCAACCCGCTCTTAATCGTAAGGATTGCTTTTCGTTTTATGGATACTGTTCTGAGCGTTCTCTCCTCAGTCTTTTGGGGCCTTTTGATGCTATCCGTCCTCGTGTTTCTGCATGAGGGCGGCCACTTTTTGGCGGCCCGTGCGTGCGGCGTGCGCGTCACCGAGTTTTTCTTGGGCCTACCGTGCCGCTTCGATATTCATCATACGTCGCGTCGCATCGGTACCAAGTTTGGCGTGACGCCGCTGCTGCTGGGTGGCTATGCCGCTATCTGCGGTATGGACCCGACCGATGTCTCGTGCGCCGACCGTGTGCTTGCGGCGATCTATCGTCATGGTCGCGTTTCGGTTGCAGACCTTTCCGTCGAGCTGGAGCTGCCCGAGGAGGATGTTCTCGAGGCTTGTGCCTTGCTTTTGGGCTGGGGTTCCATTGCGCCTTGGTACGAGGAAGGGGAGAAGCCTTCACCCAGCTATTATCCGGTTAGGTACCAGACGCTGCCGCGCGATGCTGCAGGATATACCACCTTTGACGGCCGCAAGTTCGATCGAGAGCATGCGACTGCCGAGGGCTATGTGTGGGAACTGCCGGTCACTGCTTCGGAGTTTCTTGAGCAGGAGCGTTCGCATACCTATCTGGGCCAGGGTTTTCTCAAGCGTGCCTTTATGCTGCTCGCGGGCATTCTCGTCAATATCCTGACGGGCTTTTTGCTGCTTATGAGCATCTACTCTATCGCCGGCGTATCGGTGCCGGTCGATAGCAATGTGATCGGTCAGGTCGAAGAAGGCTCGATAGCCGCCAAGGCGGGCATCGAGGCCGGCGACACGATTCTTAGTGTCGATGGCGTGTCCTGCTCCAGCTGGATGGATGTGTATGATGCCATCGGCAAGGCTGCCGGTCAGGACGATATCGCCATTGAGTACCAGCGCGACGGCAAGAAACTTTCGACCTCGGTTGCGCTCAAGGAGGACGAGCGTTTGGGCGTTTATGCTTCTACGCAGGTGGTCCATTTGGACCCTATCACCTCGGCGCGCCTGTCGTTCTCCTATGTTCAGCAGACTGCTGAGGGCGTTATGCGTCTGCTGCAGCCGCAGCATACGATGGAGATACTCGATCAGTCCAGCTCGATTGTTGGCATCAGCGTCATGTCATCCCAGGCTGCAGCCGCCGGTCCCGCGACCTTCTTGACATTTGCCGCGCTCATCTCGTTCTCGCTGGGCTTTATGAACCTGCTGCCCATTCCGCCGCTCGACGGGGGAAAGCTGGTTATCGAGATCATCCAAAAGGTCGTCGGTCGCGAGCTGCCGCTGAAGGTGCAGACGATCGTCAGCTATGTCGGCATCGTGCTCTTTGCGCTGCTGTTTGTCTATATGCTTCGTTCCGACGTCCTTCGATTTATTTTGTAGGGGAGTGTTTGGATTGTCTTTATCCCATCCTTTGCCGCGCGAGCTGACGCGCCCCGTGCATGTGGGCGGCGTTCAGATCGGTGGCGGCGCACCGGTGGTGGTCCAATCCATGACCTGCACCGATACCGCTGACGCCCAGGCAACGCTTGCGCAAGTGTGCACGTTGGCGCAGGCTGGCTGCGATATCGTGCGTGTGAGCGTGCCCACCGAGGCCGCGCTTGAGGGTTTCCGCACCATCTGTGCCGAGTCTCCGGTGCCGATAGTCGCCGATATCCACTTTAATCATAAGCTCGCCATTGGTGCCGTTGAGGCCGGTGCTGCCAAGCTGCGTATCAATCCCGGCAATATCGGCGATTGGGCCAAGGTTGACGCGGTGATCGATGCTGCTGGTGCCGCGGGCTGTGCGATTCGTATCGGCGTGAACGCCGGCTCGCTTGAGCAGGTTATCGCCGAGCGCGATGACCTTACGCAGCCCGAAAAGCTCGTGATGTCGAGCGAGCGTTTCGTCAAACATTTTGAGGATCGCGGCTTTACCAATATCGTGCTTTCCGCCAAGGCTCATAGCGTGTCCACGACGCTTGACACCTATCGTGCCCTGTCGCGCGAAATCCCCCATGTTCCGCTTCATTTGGGCGTGACTGAGGCCGGAACCAAGCTCCAGGGCACCATTAAGAGCTCTGTGGGCCTGGGAATTTTGCTTTCCGAGGGCATTGGCGACACCATGCGCGTCTCGCTCACGGCCGATCCGGTCGAGGAACCGCCGGTCGCCTGGGGTATTCTGCAGTCGCTCGGCCTTCGCCGCCGTGGTCCCGAGATCGTCTCGTGCCCCACGTGCGCTCGCTGCCAGGTTAACCTCATTCCTATCGCCGAGAAGGTCACCGAGCGGCTTAAGAACTACTCCGCGCCGCTTTCGATTGCCGTGATGGGCTGTGCAGTCAATGGCCCCGGCGAGGCCTCTGACGCCGACTTGGGTGTTGCCTGCGGACGAGGTCAGGGCCTGCTCTTTTCGCACGGCCAGATCATTGGTAAAGTAGCTGAGGACCAAATTGTCGACGCGCTCATGGCCGAGGTCGACAAGCTTATTGAGGAGAAATAAATGACTCGAGCAATGTATATGTCTAAGCTTTATGCTCCGACGCTCAAAGAGGATCCGGCCGACGCCGAGCTTGCGAGCCATCGCCTGCTGCTTCGTGCCGGCATGATTCGCAAGGAGGCCGCCGGTCTCTATTCCTATCTGCCGCTTGCTTGGCGCTCGATTCGCAAGATCGAGAACATCGTGCGCGACGAGATGGACGCTGCCGGCGCCCAGGAGCTCATGATGCCTATCATGGTCGATGCCGAGCTGTGGCGCGAGTCCGGCCGTATCGATGCCTATGGCAAGGAGCTCGTGCGCTTTGATGACCGTCACGGCCGCGAGTTTGTGCTGGGTCCCACGCACGAGGAGACCGTGACTGCCCTGGTGCGCAACGAGCTGCGTTCCTACAAGCAGCTGCCGGTGAATCTCTATCACATCCAGGACAAGTTCCGCGACGAGTTCCGTCCGCGCTTTGGCCTGATGCGCGGCCGCGAGTTCATCATGAAGGACGCCTACAGCTTCTCTGCCACGCAGGAGAGTCTGCAGGAGGAGTACGACAAGATGAAGCAGGCCTACGCCAACATCTGCGAGCGCTGCTATATCAAGGCCCTGCCCGTTGTTGCCGACTCCGGTGAGATCGGCGGCGATACCTCCGTCGAGTACATGGCGCTGGCCGACGCCGGTGAGGCTTCGCTGGTCTACTGCGACGATTGCGGCTTTGCTGCCGATGACGAGGCTGCAAGCACCAAGGTCGTTGTGACCGAGGGCCCCGGCGACGGCACACTCACCAAGGTCGAGACTCCGGGCATGGGCACCATCGAGGCTGTTGCCAAGTTCTTCGGCTTCCCCGAGAACGGTACGCGCAAGTCCCTGGCTCTCATCGACTCCGAGGGTAAGCCGGTTGTGGCCATCGTTCCGGGCGATCATGAGCTCAACGACTGCAAGGCCGAGCACGTCTTTGGCAAGGGCTATCGCATGATGACCGACGAGGAGCTCCTGACCTACGGGCTGCATAAGGGCTTTATCGGACCGGTTAACCTGCCCGAGGGCATCCGTCTGGTCTGCGACGAGAGCCTGCGCGAGTCCAAGCAGTGGGCCTGCGGTGCCAACGAGGTCGATTATCACTTTACCGGTGCCTGCCCCGAGCGCGACTTTACCGTCGACGAGTGGGCCGATCTGGTCACCGTCGTCGCCGGCGACCCCTGCCCGCACTGCGGCAAGCCGCTCTCCGCTGCCCGCGGCATCGAGGTCTCTCAGGTCTTCCAGCTGGGCACCAAGTATTCCGAGGCCATGGGTGCCACCTTTATGGACGAGGATGGCAAGGAGAAGCCGCTCATCATGGGTTGCTACGGCGTGGGCGTGTCTCGCTCGCTCGCTGCCGTCGTGGAGCAGCATAACGACGAGCACGGTATCGTCTGGCCGGTCTCCGTTGCCCCGTACGAGGTCGCGGTGATTCCGCTCGATCCCAAGAAGGAGGAGTGCGCTACCGTCTGCGAGCAGATCGTTGATGGCCTGTGCGCCGAGGGTATCGAGGTCGTCGTCGATGACCGTGACGAGCGTCCCGGATTTAAGTTTGCTGACAACGACCTTATGGGCTTCCCGTATCAGGTCGTTCTGGGTAAGCGTGGCCTCAAGAATGGCACTGTGGAGCTCAAGGACCGTGCTACCGGCGAGCGTGAGGACGTGGCGATCGATGAGATCGTCGCTAAGGTCGCCGAGCTTGTGAAGGCAGCACGCCGTTAATCGACATTTCCGCTAGTAGATGTAATTGCGGGACTGCCCCGCATCTCTCTTAGGATGAGATGCGGGGCAGTCTATTTTTGTTGCGCGAATATGCTTGATGGGTAAAGGAAAACCCCACAGCCCATGTGAGCTGCGGGGTTTTCTGTGCCTCCGATGCGAAATAAATCGCTCAGATATTACTGATAATCGACGACGTCGATCCAGTTCTTAAGGAACTCATCGTTCACGTTGCGCTTACGAGCGAGCTCGGAAGCGGCGACGATGCTCGTCCACTGACGCACGACCTGCATGGGCATGTCGGCGCGGTCGCAGTAGAGCTCCAGGTAAGCCTCAGCCTGGTCCTTGCTGTTGAGGGCAAAGAGCAGGTAGGTGGTGGCAACGTCGGCAGCAGGGGAGCCCTGGGTGGCATGTGCCCAGTCGCAGACGTACAGCTGGCCGTCGTCGCCGACGATGACGTTGGAGGGGTTAAAGTCGCCGTGGCAGACCTTGAACTCCTTGGTCATGCCGTCCAGACGCTCCTGAAGGTTGTAGCGCGTGGTGGCATTGAGCTGATCAAGGCTGTCGATCATGCGGGCGAACTTATCGCGCTGACGGTTGAGCAGCGGGGAGGTGTAGCCGTGGATCTCGATCTGGAGGTCGACGAACATCTCGAGGTACTCACCAAAGCGCTGGGGCTCGGCAGTCATCTTCTCGGCAAGGGTGGTGCCCGGAACCTTCTCGGTCACGAGCGCCCAGCCGTTGGCGTTCTCGAGCTGAGAAACCTCGAGAGCCTTGGGGCTGCGGATGCCGCACTCATTGATGCGGGCAAGATTCAAAGCCTCGTTGAACACGTCGGAGACAGGCTTGGTCTCGTTAAAGACCTTGACGATCTTGTCGCCCAGGTCGTAAACGACCTTGTTGCCGCGACGGACGAGCTCGGTCTTGGAATCGGGGAGCAGCATGATTGCATCCTTTCAACGATGCGGTAGAAGCGACGGCGGGGGTGTGTGAA
>CAJMSO010000089.1 GCA_905216075.1 uncultured bacterium
CACGCAAAGAAGGCCACTTAATGTGGCCTTCGTCTTGCGCAGGACTGTAGAGCAGAAAACCTTATATCCGGCCCCTCCGGTCGGGGACCGCACCCGTACGACTACAGCGTCATGTTTGGATCAGCGTCGACATCGAACGGCGAGATTTCATCTCGGTCGAATTTACGGCGAGCGACCTCCGCGATCATGGCGGCGTTATCGGTGCAGGCAGACAAGGGCGGCACCGTTACGCGGATTCCCTGACGCCCGAGTTTCTTAATCATCATCTCGCGCAGATGCGGGTTGGCCGAGACGCCGCCGCCGATGCAATACTCCTTGCACCCGGTAGCATGCAGGGCGTTTTTGGCCTTCTTGTACTGCACGTCAAAGACTGCCGCCTCAAACGAAGCCGCCAAATCGGGCAGATGAATCGTGCGCCCGGCCTTGGTCTCCTGCTCGATGTAGAGCGTCACCGCCGTCTTGAGGCCCGAAAGCGAGAAGCGGTAGTCGCCCCTGCTGTTCAGCGCGCGGGGGAAATCAATCGCCTTAGGGTTGCCCGTCTCGGCAAGCTTGGAGATGATGGGGCCTCCGGGATAGCCAAGGCCCAGTGCCTTTGCCACCTTGTCGAAGGCTTCGCCCACGGCGTCGTCAAGCGTCTCGCCAAGCACCTCGTAGTCGCCCCATGCCCTTACGTGCACGAGCATGGTGTGCCCGCCCGAGACAAGCGTAAAGATAAACGGGGGCTTGAGGTCGGGCTGCGCCAACAGGTTGGCAAACAGGTGACCCTCCAGATGATTGACGCACACCAGCGGTTTGCCGGCAGCATACGCAAAGCCCTTGGCAAAGGCGACACCCACCACCAAGGCACCCACCAGGCCCGGACCTTGCGTCACGCCCACGGCGGCAAGCTCACTTGGTGCAATGGCTCCGCCCGTAAGGCCCAGCGACGCTGCGGCGTCCTCGAGTGCCGCGTCCACGACGCTCACGATGACCTCAACGTGCTTGCGCGAGGCAATCTCGGGTACCACGCCGCCAAAGCGGGCATGAAAATCAATCTGCGTCGACACCTGGTTGGCCAGCATCTTGCCGTCCGCATCGATAATTGCCACGGCTGTCTCGTCGCAGGAACTCTCGATGGCAAGCACCAGGCGACGGCGCTCGATTTCGGCACGCTCCTCAGCGGTGCGTTCGGGCGCGGGCAGCGGCCATACACGCTGTTCGGCAGCCGTCGGCTCGGGCGAGGCATTGTCGAGAGGAAGCACCAGGGGCAGCGGCGCCGTCATGACGATGGCATCCTTGCCGGCACCGTAATAGCCACGGCGACGACCCGCCTCGGTAAAGCCCAGAGCGGCATAGAGTGCAATTGCGGCCTCGTTGCCGTCCTCAACCTCAAGCGAAGCCGTGGTGCAGCCGAGCATCTGTGCGTCATAGCTCACGTGCGACAGAAGCTTGCGGGCGATGCCCTCGCGGCGATGCGCCGGATCGACGGCAACGTCCATAATCTGCACGTCCCCGTCGACGACCATACCGCCGGCAAGACCCAGCAGACGGCCGTCGTCGTGCGCCACCCACCAGCTACGCGGCGCGGCAACGTCCTCGCCCAGCTCGGACAGGAACATGCCCGGCGTCCACGCCTCGTGTCCGGCGCCTTCAAAGCAGGCGGTCTCCAGTGCGCTCGCGCCCTCGGCATCCGCCGCGCCCATGGGGCGGAATTGCAGATGGCGTCCGGCAAGCTCGTCGGCAACACCTGTCACCTCACTCTGCGCGCTCTCGGCAAGGCCCAGACGCTTGCGCTCGTTTTCCTCGGCATCCGAAAGGCGCGTATAGATCGGCAAGACGCGAGCCGGATCGCCATCGCCTGCGGCGTGCGCCATCAGCAGGCCCTCGCCCGAGGGCCACCACAGGTCTCGCTCCACGCAGCGCGCCGTCTCATCCTCGCCCAGCAGTTTGCCATAACGCACGAGACCGTCACCAGTTAACTGAACCTGATCCCAGTCCGCGGTCTGGCGCCACTCATCAAGCGCCACGGCGGCCTTGACCACGCGCTCGCGCTCAAACAGACGCTCGGGGCCCTCATCCCCCAGCACATACAGCGCCGGGTACACCTCGCCGCGCATGGCATCGGCAAGAACACCAAGCTTGCCGCGTACGCCGGCCTTCCATGCTGTCCAGGCGCAAGCGTCAAGTGTCGACACGCCCAGCAACGGCACGTTGGCACCGCGTGCCAGACCCTTTGCGGTGGAGATGCCGATACGCACGCCCGTAAACGAACCCGGGCCGCGGCCGACCACATAACAGCCGACATCGCTGCGATCCAGGCCGGTCTGCTTCAGTAGGCCATCAACAGTATTCACGAGCTCAACGTTGGCATGACGGCGACACAGATGGTCCCCACTCACCAGCTTTTCCTCGCCTGTCTGCACATCAATCCAGCTTGCCGCGCAGGCAAGCATATCGGTCGAAGTATCGAGCGCCACCACCAGCGCGTAATCGTTATGCAAGCTCATCTTGTACAGCCTTATCTATCAAATGGGAAAGCTCATCCGCGCGCTCGCCGTGTGCCTCGAGCGTTATCGTTCGCACGTCGCTGTCGTCCTCATCGCGCTTAAGCGTCACCGAAAGATACTCATCTGTCAGTTCATCCTGAAACTGCTCGCCCCATTCCAGCAGGCAAACACCCTCATAGCCCAGCACGTCAAAAATGCCCGTATCCTCAAGCTCGTAGGCATGCTCCAGGCGGTACAGATCAAAATGGAACAGCGGAATACGCCCTTGGTCATGAACGGCCATGAGTGCGAACGTAGGGCTCGTGACCATATGCTCATCGCCCAGAGCGCGCGAAACGCCCTTGGTAAAGTGGGTTTTGCCCACCCCGAGGCCGCCGGTCAAAATCAGCACATCGCCATCTTCTAGACACGGTGCGACCAGCTCGCCAAAATGCTCCGTATCGGCAGTACGAGCCGTTCTATAGGTACCTACCCCCAGGCGCTCCAGGGACATATGCGCTCCTTATTATTCCGAGGCGGTCTCCGGCGCGGGGTGCCGCTCCAGATAGTCGCCCAGCATCTTAAAGTCTTCCTCCAGCAACTCCTGCCACGCCGGATTGCGCAGCGCCGCCGCAGGATGAAACGTCGGCATCACCACAAAGTGGCCCATCTGATGGAACCTGCCGCGCAGCTTGGTAATGCCGATCTCGGTCTTGAGCACAAAGTGCGTTGCGGGGTTACCGAGCGTCACGATGATATCGGGCCAGATGCTTCGAATCTGCTCGCGCAAAAACGGTGAGCAAGCCAGCACTTCCTCGGGACGCGGATTGCGGTTTCCCGGCGGGCGACACTTAAGCACGTTGGCGATATAGACGTCCTCGCGCTTAAGACCTGCCAGGGACAAAATGCCGTTGAGGTCTTCACCCGCCGCCCCCACAAAGGGTTCGCCCTGCAAATCCTCGTTGCGACCCGGTGCTTCACCAATAAACATGACGCGAGCGTGGGGGTTTCCCACGCCAAACACGATGCTATGGCGCGACTGATAGAGCTGGCAGAGATGGCAGTCGCCTAAAACAGCCTCAATCTCCTCGAGTGCGACCTCACGTGGCGCCTGATGGGTATGGCCGGGGATGTGCATGACGCCCATAGCGGCTCCTACACGTAGACCTTGTCGAGACGCATGCCAAAGCCGCAGGCGACCTCGTAGTTAATCGTTCCGCGCAGTCGGGCCATCTCGTCCATAGTGATCTCGGCATCGCCATCGCGGCCGACAATAATCATCTCGTCACCATACTCGGCCTCGGGAATCTCGTGTGCCGGGTTGGACTGAATGGCGACCATAAACTGATCCATGCAGATATTGCCAACCTGACGCACGCGCTCGCCGCGATACAGCACATCCATACGATTGGAAAGCGTACGCGATAGGCCGTCGGCATAACCGATCGGCAGCGTGCAGATCTGAACGCGCGTACGCGGTACGCGGTAGGTAAAACCGTAGCCCACGCCCTCGCCCATCGCGGGGTGCGCCACGCGCGTCACGCGCGCATGAACGCTCATAACGGGATCGAGCTGCATCACACGGCTACTCAGCTCGCACGGCTGCATGCCATACAAGCCAACGCCGGCGCGAATCATATCAAAATGCATCGAGGGGTCGAGCATCGAGGACGGCGTGTTGGCGCAATGCACGATACCGCACTCAAAACCCGCATCCTTAATGGCCTGAACGGCCTCGGTAAAGCGCTGGCACTGCAGCTTGTAGTCCCAGCCCGAAGGTTCATCGGCCGTGGCGAAGTGCGTAAATACGCCGTCGCACTGAATACCGCGATGGAAATCAATACCGCGGACAAAGTCGAGCACCTGCGTGTAATGTACGCCGATGCGGTTCATGCCCGTCTCGATGGCGAGATGATACTTGCCCACCTTGCCCGCCGCGACGGCACATTCGCCATACGCAAGAGCAAAGTCGGACGTATAGACCGAGGGCATGATATCGAACTCGAGCAACGTCGGAATGGCCTCGATAGGCGGCTCGCTTAGGATAAGGACGGGTTTCGTAATCCCGCCCTGTCGGAGCTCAACGCCCTCGTTAACCGTCGCCACGGCAAACATGTCGGCACCGGCCGAATACATGATCTTGGCGCACTCAACAGCTCCATGACCATAAGCGTCGGCTTTAACCACGCAGCACAGGCGCTGACGCGGATTCAGCAAATTCTTATAGGCCCTCGTGTTGCGGCGAAGCGCCCCGCGGTCGATCTCGACCCAGGACCAACGCGTCAAATCGGCTTTATTCATAATTAGTCATCCGACCCTTCGTCTGTGATTCCCAGATCATCGAGCGCATCCTTTGCCGCCAACTCCATGGCGGGACCGATCAAGTCGATAAGATCGGTCGCGATAACGCTCTTCTCGCCAAACTCCGTCGCCGCGGCAAAACCGGCATAGCTATGAAGTGCAACGGCATACGAGTACAGTAACTCCCAACGGTCCATCTCGTCGCGCATGGTGGCAAGCGTGCCAGCCAGAATGCCCGCAAGAACGTCACCCGAGCCAGCGGTCGCCAACGACGCCGGGCCCGAGAGCGGCAGAAGCACGCGCTCAACACCGCAAATGGCCGTCGTCGGGCCCTTAGCAATAACAACGAGATTATCTGAACCAGCGGCCCAGACAACCTTTTGCGCAGCAGCAATCGCGGTGCCAAGGTCATTGACCTCATCGCCGGCAACGAGACGCGAAAGCTCGCGATAATGTGGCGTCATGACGAGCGGCTGCTCGCGACGATACATCTCGGGATTGCTGTCGATGCCGTCGATTGCAATCTTGGCAAGGCAGTTGAGAGCATCGGCATCCAAGATAAGCGGTACGTCGAGCTCAAGCAGACCCGAAACCACCTGCATGGCACCGGCAGATGTCGTCATGCCGGGACCACACAGCACGCAGCTATATTTCTTGGCAATCTCACATACCGTCATGCGCGCAGCGGCACCAAAAGAACCGCGGGAATCAGATGGAATAGCAAAGACCGGAATCGAAGGGAGCGCCATGCGGATAAGGTTGGCACACGCATCCGGAGTCGCGACCGCCACATAGCCGGCGCCTGCGCGGGCAGCGGACTTGGCAGCCATAATGGCCGCACCAGGATACTGCGCCGATCCGGCAACAATGAGCACCGAGCCGCGCGAATACTTATCGATATTCGTGGGCAGCGGAGCAAAGTAGTCCACAAGGTCGCCGGGCTCCACAATCTCGGCAGCATGGTCGACATCATCAATGACCTCATCAAGGCGGTCATACAGACCACCGCAGACCAGATCGCCTGCATATTCGGGACCGTCAGCGCTGTATAAGCCGATCTTGGGAGCAATC
The DNA here is from genome assembly GCA_905216075.1 of uncultured bacterium. GTDB lineage: Bacteria > Actinomycetota > Coriobacteriia > Coriobacteriales > Coriobacteriaceae > Collinsella. The sequence goes on from CAJMSO010000089.1 coordinate 5,838, forward strand.
ATCGTCACCGTACGCTCGGCGCGAATGCAGTCGTCATCCACAACGCCCGTCTCGGCATTCAGGCCCGAAGGAACATCGATGGAGACAACGCGATCGGCATTTTCATTGACCGTGGGGATCCAGATTGAAAACGGCGCACGAAGATCACCATGAAAACCGGTACCAAAAATGGCATCGACTACAACATCAGCCTTATCAATCAGCACCTCCAGCTCATCACGAGAGGGGCCGACACACACATGCACGTCGCGACCAGCAGTACGACGGGCGACATGACGAGCGAGAGCGGCAGGGATCTCATCCGGCTCAATCGGAGAGACGATATCTACATCAACGCCCTTATGCGTCAGAATGTCAGCGGCAACCCAGCCATCTCCGCCATTGTTGCCAAAACCGACCAATACAAGAACGCGATCGGGGTTGAGCTTTAAAATCTCGTTGGCAGCAAATTCGCCCGCCAACTCCATGAGTTCGGCCTTCGAGGTACCCTCACGCTCGATAATATCTTCGAGGCGAACGACTTCCTCGGTACTCAAAACCGGTTTCATCTATGCTCCTAGCATATCTTGCGGATCATCATCCAGATGTTCCGACAAAGCAGATTGTTGCAGCTGTTCGAGCTCGTCTAAGACAGAACGAGCCTCTTTAAATGTCTGAGCAACGCGCTCCTTCGTGCTCACCTTTTCTTCCTTGGGTTTAGGTCGAGCATCCTCGGTGATCGCAATGGCATTAGCGACAGCCAAGTCACCCGTCAGAGTAATAGAAAGAGCGACCTCGACAACACCCAATTCCCGGGCGATTTCAAGAGCACGACCCGAAAGCAGCGCTTTTGGCTTGCCGAGCTTATCGCGCGTAACGGAAACGTCTTTACGGCCAACGCCCTGGCTAAAACCCGTACCAAGCGCCTTAAGCACCGCCTCGCGAGAAGCAAAACGACTGGCATAATGCGCGGCAGGACGAGACGAGGCATCGCAATAGGAACGCTCTTCATCGGTAAACACGCGCCGAACAAACGCGGGCGTATTCTCAAGGATTGATTTCATTCGCGAAATCTCGACGATATCAACGCCGATTCCGGCTTCGGCCATAATCACCTCCATGCTGCACAGACTAAGATATTGTAGCCCGTTCGCAGAAGATGCGACAAACGAGGGTCAAAAACACAGCGACAGTTGAGTGATGGCCGCTTTTTAACGCAAAAAAGGGGGGAGGCCGCGAGGCCTCCCCCTTCTCAGTTCAAGCGTACGGCTCGGTGCCGTCCACCGGTCAGCGGCGCC
>CAJMSO010000090.1 GCA_905216075.1 uncultured bacterium
GACCGCATCGAGGGCGTCGTGCAGCGCGTCTACTTCACCAACATCCAGAGCATCCACCCCGATGCCATTGTCATCGCCCACAAGGTGACCGACGCCTGCCGCGCCATGAAGGACCTGATGGTCGAGCTGCCTAATTACCGCAAGTCCAAGACCCTGCGCGAGCTGGTCATCCAGATCAACACCATTGAGTCCGAGGCCGATGAGCTCTACATCAACGCCATGCGCAACCTGCACGTCAATGGCAAGGATCCGCTTGAGGTCATCGCTTGGCGTGACGTGTACGCCTTCTTGGAGTACTGTGCCGACTGCTGCGAGAATGTGGCTGATGTCGTGGATTCGATTGTCATGAAGAACAGTTAATTGGGGGTACGTGTCCTGGCGGCGAAGGGCCGGTCACGGTTTGCTTTCTCACTCCGGCTGCTTTGCAGAGTCGTTCGAAAGTAAACCGTGGCCGGCCCTTCGCCTTACGTATCACCATTGGAACTTTGGCTGATAGGTTTAGCGCAATGGGGGTTTGGCTGAAGGGACCTTTGGTACCCGTTCGGACACTTTGGCCCTTGATGAGCGTTTGGCTGATTGCTGCTTTGGGTACTCTTTTTGGTTACTTTGGGTTTGTTTGATTTTTAATTGTAGGAGGGCTTGTATGTCGTATTTGGATCTGGCTCGGTCTCGGTATTCTTGTCGTTTGTTTGAGGATCGGGCTGTGGAGCAGGCTGTCGTGGATGCCATTGTTGAGGCTGGGCGTATTGCTCCTTCTGCTTGTAATAATCATCCAACCCGTGTGATGGTGTTGGATACGCCCGAGCTTTTGGAGAAGGCGGCTGCTTGTCAGCCTCGATTTGCTCGTGATGGGTCCATCTTTGGCGCTCCGCTCATCTTCCTCATTTGCAGCGTTACCGACGACGCTTGGGTTCGCCCCTATGACCAGATGAACTCCAGCGCTATCGACACCTCGATTGTTTGCGATCAAATGATGATGGAGGCCGAGGAGCAGGGCTTGGGAACGTGTTGGGTATGCCATTTTAAGCCCGAGCTAGCCAGAGAGCGGTTCAACCTGCCCGAGGGCGTCTATCCCTATCACATGCTCGTCTGCGGATATCCTGCCGACCACATCGCCGATCCCGAGCATCGCGAGGCCCGTACCATTCCCCTCTCCGACTTCCTCCTCAAGTAGATTTTGGGACATGCCCTAAAACCTATCCTTGACCGCTCACCGGTTCGCCGAGTTCTGCGCCACTATGTGCAGGGCTCGGTTTTTTATGTTGCGCGCCCCGGTACAGTCATAAAAAAGGACCCGCAAGCTGCGGGTCCTTTCTAGGCACTAAATTGTAGGCCGAATGTTAGTCCAAGTCGTCGGCAGCGAAGTTGTCGATCGGGGCGAAGGGATCGGCCACGGGGACAACCGGGTCAGCGACGGGCAGCGGCTCGGCGGGAACAGTCACTGCAGGAGAAGCGGCAGAACCGACCGGCGTGGAGGCCATGAGGTCGGCCGGGAAGGAGTTTTGGGCATCGTCCATGAAGTGCTGGATGAGCTTGAGGTACTCGGCCTTGAACTCCTCACGGGAAGCCTTGAGACGATCGATCTCCTCGAGCTCGGCCTGCTTCTCGGTCAGAGCCTGGCGGATAACCTCGCGTGCCTTGGCGTCAGCCTCGTTGCGGATACGCTCAGCGTTCTCATTGGCATCGTTGACGATGGTCTCAGCGGTCTGCTGGGCAGCGATCAGGGCAGCGGAAATCTGGCGCTCCTGAGCGGAGAAGTCAGGGGCGGGAGCAGCCACGGGGGCGGCAGGAACGGCCTGGGCGGTGGCATCCTGAGCCTGGGCAAGCTGAGCCTGCGCATCGGCAAGCTGCTGCTCGGTAGCAGTCAGGCGACCCTTAAGGTCGACGATCTTAGCGAGCATAGCGTCAACCTCGGAGGACAGCGTCTCCAAGAAGACGTCGACCTCAGCAGGATCGTAGCCACGCTTGGCCTCAGAGAAAGTCTGAGCCTGGATGTCTGCAGGGGTAATAGCCATAACAAGTCTCCTTTTTCATCGCCTCGGCGCTACACGCCCGACGTAAGTTACTAAGTCAGTTCTACACGAGTATACCTATAAGAAGCTGCAGAACCAGCCTCTGCACCAACTGCAACGCAATAATCGCAACGACCGGCGAAAAATCGATACCGCCCATTGGCGGGATGAAACGACGGAACAGGTTGAGCCACGGACCGCACACGCTATCGAGCACCGCGGCAATATCCTGAAGCAAACCACCCTGCTTCATGGGAATCCACGTCATAAAGCAGTAGACGACAATGAGCGTGGAATAGAAGTTGAACAGCGTGTTGACCAGCTGGACGATAGTGTAGATGTTGATGGGAATCTCCTCGTCTTGTCTTTACTTAAGGTAGCCGTCGGCACGAAGCTTCTTGAGATCGGAATCTTTGACCTCGCAGCCGGCGGGCAACACCATGAACACGCGGTCGCCCACCTCCTTGACCGTGGCGCCCAGACCGCAGGCAAAGCCGTAAGAGAAGTCCAAGACGCGCTTGGCAACTTCGGTGCGTACGCCCACAAAAATCAGTGCGACAGGCTGCTTGGTGCGAACGCGGCGAACCACGGTCTCCACGTCGTCATAGCTCTCGGGGCGCAGGACATAGGCCGGCAGCTGCGGCGTGGCGTTGATGATATTGCTCGCATAGGCCGAGGCATCGCTCGGTGCAGGCGCGGGCGCAGCGGCGGCACGGGCGCGGGTGTTCTCGGCGTAGCTCGACGGCGTGTCATAGGCACCAGGACGATAACCGCTCGCAACACTGTCCTGCGAGCGCGAAGGCGGGTTATACGTCGTGGCATGGCGGGAGTCATCGCCGACCAGCTGCCCGGAGCGTGTATACACGGCAACCGACTCAGCTTCACCACGGCGCGTCTGACCAAGCAGGCCGTTGCTCGGCTCGTCTTGGGTGTAGAAGCCCTCGCCCGAAGCACCACTGTAGCCGTTGCCCTGATAACTATCGTCGTAGCCGTCATCGTAGCCGTAGTCGTCGTCCTGGCCATAACCCTGGTCGTAACCCTGCTGGCCGCCCAGGTGCATCTTATTTTTAATCTCGTCAAGGAAGCCCATGGTTGTGTCCTCTCGCGGTTTAGTGCAGGCGCCCCGATAATCAGTGCGCACTTCAGAGCCTTATTTTACTGCAAACTCCGGGCTAAATACTACCCTGCCCAGGCGAACGAGCGTAGAGCCCTCCTCAAGGGCAGACTCAAAGTCCTCGCTCATACCGCAGGAAAGCTCAGGCAGGTTCAAATCGGGATGCGCCGCCTCCAGCTCATCCCTCAGCTCACGAAGCCCCGCAAAGGTGCGGCGTGCCACATCCTTATTCCCCCGGGGCGCCATAGTCATAAGCCCCTGCACGCAAATTCCCTCAAGTTCCGCAAGCTCACCCGCGGCGGCGCGAATCTCATCGGGCGAAAAGCCTCCCTTCGACTCCTCACCACTCACATTGACCTCAATGAGCACACACTGGGGGCCGGCGAGCTCACCTGCCTCAATCTTGCGGACAGCACGGCTCGAGATCGCCTGCGCCAGATGCAGCGAACCCACCGAGTGAATCAGCTCGGCTGAGCCCAGCACCGCATTGATCTTATTGGTCTGCAGGTTGCCGATCATATCGAAGCGCACCTCGGGCAGCTCCGGATGCTCCGCCAGACCCGTGAGCTTGCGAACCAGCTCCTGCGGGCGGTTCTCGGCAAAATGGCGATACCCCGTCTGGATGGCGGCAACGGTCTCATCGACACCAACGGTCTTTGACACGGCAATGAGGCGCGCGGCGTCGTGGGGGCGGCCTGCGCGATCGAGCGCCGCATAAAAACGTTCCAGAATCTGCTCGCGGCGAGCGCGCATCAAGTCCAAATAGTTATCCATTGCCAATCGCCTCCGCTGACAGCCAAACAAGTAGTCCCATGCTAACGCAAGAGCGCGGCCCCGCATGTGCAAGGCCGCGCTCACTTAGGTATTTACAATCTTTCGACGAACGGGGTTACTTACTCCTCGTCGTCCTCGCCATCGTCCTCATCCTCAAGATGATCGAGCAGGTAGCGAAGACCCTCGCTGACCTCGTTAGCGGGCACCTTGGCAACGTAACGCGCGTCGACGGCGGGCCTCATGATAACGCCCTCGCCCGAAGGCACGCGCATGCTCTCGAGCTCATCCTCATCAGTGCGGGCGATATCGCCGGCAGTCATACGCTGTCCGGTCAACAGGAAGGTCAGACGGCAGGCGGCATCGATGGAAATCGAGGCGATGCGATCGAGGTAGCGCGAAACCATGATGGCGCGGCGCAGGTCGTCATAGTTGCTGTCATCGTCCATAAAATCGCCCGTATCCATACGGTTAAAGGTGCGGAAGAACTTCTCGTAGGCGGCGTGCACTGGCTCGTCCTCGACGGCCAGGTTGCAGATGATGGACATGTCATTGGTGACGAGCGCAGAAAGCGAAGAGCCCAGCACCTGGTAGACAGCCTCAGCCTCGGCCTCGACCGTGCCGACAAGCTCCTTGGGCAGCGAGATGTCGGCCTTGATCATATGACGCGTGGCGCGGCAAATCTGGCGAACCTTATCGGTCATGCGCTGCAGGTTAAAGTCGACGTAGATGATCGTCTGCAGCAAGCGGAAGTCGGAGGCGACCGGTGACTGCGTGGCAATCAGGTTGTAGCAGACGGCCTCCAGGTTGGCGCAGCGTGCGTCAATCGAAAGCGTGCGCTTCTTGGTCTTGGTGGCGAGCTTGCGGTCGTCGGTCACATAGGCCTTCACGGCATCGTGGAGGGCCAGATCGACGGCCTCGTAGATGCTCAGCATCTCGTGACGGGCCTCGATGAGCTGACGGGAAAACAGTTTGCGCATGGTTCACTCCAATCAGTTGGGTGCGGTCATGCCGCCCGCACAGTGAATACGCACCGGACCAGGTCCGATCGACTTGGGACTAGTCGCACCGATCAGCCAAAGCGGCCGGTGATATAGTCTTCCGTCCGCGAGTCCACCGGGCTGGTGAAGATCGCGTCGGTTTGACCATACTCGATGAGCGTAGCGGGCTCGCCGGCAACTTCCTGCAAGAAGAATGCGGTGTAGTCGCTGATACGAGCTGCCTGCTGCATTGAATGCGTGACGATGATGATCGTCATCTCGGGCGCCAGCTCGGCCATCAGATCCTCGACCTTAGAGACGGACGTGGGGTCGATGGCGGAGCAGGGCTCGTCCATCAGAAGGACATCGGGTTGCACCGCAAGCACGCGCGCGATGCACAGACGCTGCTGCTGACCGCCCGAGAGCGCCAAACCATCCTTGTTGAGCTGATTGGATACCTCTTTCCAGAGGTTGGCGCGTTTGAGCGATTCTTCCACGATGTCATCGAGGTCGCTTTTGCTAGTCACGCCCTGCAGACGAGGGCCAAAGGCGACATTCTCGTAGATGGATTTGGGAAACGGGTTGGGCTGCTGAAAGATCATGCCCACGCGACGACGGAGGTCGACCGGGTCGACGCCCTCGGCATAGATATCGTTGCCGTCGAGCGTCATAGTGCCCTCGACGCGCGTACCCTCGATCAGGTCATTCATGCGGTTGATGCAGCGCAAAAACGTCGACTTACCGCAGCCCGAAGGGCCAATGAAGGAGGTGATGGCGTTTTTGGCGATGTTGAGGTCGAGCCCCGTCAGCGCATGAAAGTCACCGTACCAAAAGTTGAAATCCTTGGCCGTAATGGCCGCTTGCTCCAGCGTGGGAGCGGACTGATAAACGGACATGGGACTCCTTAACTAGCGACGCTTGCGCGACAGGAAGCGCGCAAACAGGTTGAAGGCCAAAATGATCACCATCAGCAAGAGCGCGGTGCCGTAGGCTGCGTTCATGTTGATGCCGTCATTGGCAAGCAGATACAGGTGAACCGTCATGGGGCGGCCGGAATCGAGCGGCGAAATAGGCAGATTGATGGCTTGGCCCATGGTGTAGAGCACCACCGCGGTCTCGCCAATGGCACGGCCGATGGCGAGGACGATGCCCGTGGCAATACGGCCAAAGGCAGAAGGAAGCACGATCTTGGAGACGACCTGCCACTTGGTGGCGCCCAGGCCGTACGCGCCCCAACGGATATAGCGCGGAACGGCGCGAATGGCCTCTTCGGTGGTGCGCATGACGATGGGCAGCATCAAGAGCGCGAGCGCCAGAGCGGCCGAGACCATCGAAAGGCCCAGACCCATGGCCTCGACAAACAAGGCGTAGCCAAACAAGCCCATAACGATGGAGGGCACCGAGGCCAAAGCGTCAGCAGCGTAGCGAATGAGCTCGACGACCTTGCCCTGCTTGGCGTACTCGGCCAGATAGACGGCTGCCAGCACAGCGATCGGCGTGCAGATAAGCATGGCGAGCGCCGTCACATAGACGGTCGAGACGATCGTGGGCCAAATTCCGCCCTCGGCGTTGACGCCCTGGGGCCAACCGAAGATAAAGTCGAGCGAGATATGCGGCAGGCCGTTAATGACCACGTAGGCGATGATAGCGACCAGCACCAGCGTGGTGATGTAGGCAGCGGCACGAAACACACCGAGCATGATCTTGTTGGACAGGTCCTTGTTGATGCGGCCCTTCTTGCCGTGGGAAAGGGCACGCTTAATGCGCTCGCGCGACGAGGTCGTATCGACCGTCGTGTCAACGGAATCGGACATAGCCTACCCCCTCTTCTTCTTGGAAATCAGACGGACGATGCCCACCAGCGCGGCGGAGATGATAAACAGGACCACGCCCATGCCGAACAGCGCCGAGCGATGCAGACCCGAGGAATAGCTCATGTCGAGCGCGATCTGGCTCGTGAGCGTCGAGATAGGGCTCGCAATGCTGTCGGGAATAACCGGGGCGTTACCTACGACCATGAGCACGGCCATGGTCTCGCCGATGGCACGGCCCATACCCAGCACGATGGCATCAACGATACCCAGCTTCGCGGCAGGTAGCACG
>CAJMSO010000091.1 GCA_905216075.1 uncultured bacterium
GGCGGCGCCGTCTGCTCCTTTACGCCGACCGATTCGCTCCCCCAATGCCTGCGCTACGAGGTGAGCGATCGCTTGCGTTTTATTACCGTGATTCCGCCCTACGAGGTACATACGAGCGAGGCGCGCAAGGTCGTGCCGCAGGAGATTCCGCTCTCCACCGCCGTGTGGCAGATGGGCCGTATCGCCGGCATGACGCGCGGCCTGGAGACCGGCGACCTTGACCTGATTGCCGCCGCCAACGACGACCGCATCCAGGAGCCCTATCGTCGCCGCCTGATTCCCGACTACAACGCCGTGCGCGACACCTGCCTTAACGGCGGCGCTAAGACCATCTGGATTAGCGGCTCGGGCTCGACCCTTATGGCTGTGACCGACGATACCATCGTGGCAAAGTTCCTGCAGGTCAAGCTGCGCGAGCAGTTCCCTAAGTGTGATACGCATATTCTAACGTGCGACACGGAAGGCGCTCAAATCGAGTACCTGTAGACATCGCCAATCGGTCTGTCCGGGCCACCCAGGGGCATCCCCTTAAAAACGTCCTCGCACTTGAGGCCCGCTTATCCTGCTCCTTCGGAGCTGCGGATAAGCGGGCCTCGTGCTGCGGAATATTTTTAAGGGGATGCCCCTGGGTGGCCCTATGGCAACGTGGCTAGCGATGTCTACAGGGACCCACGCTTTGAAGGGGCGCTGGGCCGATAGTTTGGCTTTTTATTGATAGGGGCTCTTGCTAGGCTGGAGCACTTCCTAGAGGCGGGCATCGGCTGCGTGCTTGGTTTACGCTGCGCTGGTTTCTTTGTATTCGAAGACTGGTTCTAGGAGGTCTTCGATGTTGCAGTGGAGGGCTTTTGCTATAGCTCTTACGATTGTTACCGAGGCTTCGTTGATGTTTCGCTGGCGCTGTTCGTACATTTGGATTGAGCGGAGTGATACGCCCGATTCGTATGCCAGGTCTTGTTGGGTTTTCTTAAGTCTCTTTCTTGCTAGTGCTAGCTTGGTTTGACGAGATGTTTTCTTCGCCATATCGCAAACAAGACTCGCCACACGTTCCTCTGAGGCTTCATGCCAGGGGTAGTACAGGTTGCGCAGTGCGTCAAACGGAACGACATGCAGCAGATCTTCGAAAGACTCTCCTAGGCGCCACTGCAGGTATGCCAGCATCCAGCCCGTCCAATATTCCGGCGTCTTCTCAAATCGATAGGTGCGGTCCGGTATAGGCCTGTTTTGATAGCCCGACCTTTCGGCGATAAGCGCGAACAGCTCAACGCCCGATTTTCCCGATACTACCCATGCGTTGCCGCGTTCGAACTCGCGAGCTACGCCGCTCAGGCAAAAGAGTTCAGCAACTTCCGATCCTTCTGCTCCATAATCGTTAACGGCATAGTCAAAGCAGTCACCGAGATTGTTCATTGCATCCTCGAGGTAGTAGACGGGGTATGTCCTACTCGGCCCACGATCCGTTAACTCTTGGATCATTTAAATCAACCCTCCCTGACATCAAATCCCTAATGTCGACACCCTCGGTGTCAAATCCGTTTACCGTATCCAGGTACTTTACGTCGAGCGTTCTGTTCTCGCTCAAATCGTTTGGGATAAAACTCAGCTCCCGAGGCCTGCTTCCAATCGCGAAATCTGATCGCCGAGAACGCGCGCTCACTCATAAGCGCATATTGAATGCCCAAATCCCCCAAAAACATAATGCGCTGCAATTGCCTGAGCGAAATCATGCCGTTAACGAACTGTCTTGCAAACGAAAAGTAGGAATCATCAGCGCGATAGCCTCGAATAACGTCATAGGGTGAAATATCAATCAGGCAGTTGTCCAGCAAATACCGAAGTCCTTCGCGTGCCAGCGGCGTCGAGACATTAAACTCCCGGTTGTCGGCCAAAATCGCAAGCCAATTGAGGATTGAAAACTCCCCAGACTCTAAATCCAAGACCGAAAGGCCATCTAACTCAAGCTCATATCGATTAGCAACGCCATCAGACTCGGTCCGGCATGCCCATTCCATTGCCATTTCCTCATGTGGCGTGCAATAAAACCCGCGCCCATAGTCATTGAATTGTCTGCATTTATCCAACGATGGATGCTCGACAACAACCTCCGACCCGTGCCAAAGCTCCATATCGACCTCCTAAAAAATATCACCCCAGTGATAGTTTACCAATAACTATCACTGGGGTGATATAGATGAGAGCTTTTGAGGGGCTGCAGCCTGACTAGAGGCAGGCCTCGGCGATGCGGCGCTTGAGTTCGTCGATGCCGGTGCCAGTCTGAGAGCTTGTGATGATTACGTTCTCGGCCGGGACGTTGAGCTGCTTTTTGATGGCTGCTGCTTGGCGGGCCTGCTGGGTACGGCTGAGTTTGTCGGCCTTGGTGAGGCAGACGATAAAGTTGAACTCGTTGCCCTGCAGGTAGTCGATCATGTCGTGATCGAGCTTGCTGGGATCGTGGCGGATATCCACCAGAGAGACGACCAAGTTAAAGCTGCGCTCGGAGTCGAAGAAGTCACCAATGAGCTCGGCCCAACGATCGCGCTCGGCCTTGGAGCGACGCGCGAAACCGTAGCCCGGCAGGTCCACAAAGTGCACATCGTCGGCCTCGAAGAAATTGATATTGCTCGTCTTGCCCGGCGTACTCGAAACCTTCACCAGGTTCTTGCGGCCAAAGAGCTTGTTCATGATGGACGACTTGCCCACATTGGAGCGGCCCACAAAGCTCACCTCGGGGCAGGTGGACTCGGGAATCTGCGAAACCTTGCCATAGCTGGCAACAAACTTGGCAAGCTGGTAGTTAATGGAATCGGCCATGGACACTCCTTGGTCGTAGGTTCTTACAAAAGAGCGCGCTAATAGATAGCAGCGATACGGCGAACGATATCGAGCGTAATGCCACTCGCGGTACGGGCATACTCGAACAGGTCGAACTCGCGGTCGCAAATCGCATCGTACGCCTCGTCACAATTATCGCTGATAGCGCGCAACACCAGGCAATCGACACCATTTTTGGTTGCGACATGGGCAATTGCCGCGCCCTCCATGCCGACACAATCGGCATGTGTCGCCTCGATAGCGTCGTTGCGCATGGCGGCGCCCGTCACAAAGCGGTTACCCGTGGCAATCGTGCCGACCAGGAACTGCTTGGTGCCCTCGTTCGAAGCGACTGCATTTGTCGAAGCGTCAACAAACCCACGCTCAGTAAGCACGTCGACGGCAATATCGACCAGCGCGGGCGTCGAGCCAAACTCCTCGAGCCCCGGTGCGGACTCGGCAATAAGCGCGGTATCGGTATCCAGATAGCGCAGGCGTTTGCCAATGACCACGTCGTCGATATGGAGCTTGGGGTTCAAACCGCCCGCAATGCCCGAAAACACAACAGCCTGCGGAGCATACTTGCTAATGAGGTGCTGTGTTGCAGCGGCGGCGTTCACCGTGCCCATGCCCGCCGTTGTGGCGACAACTGTCAGGCCGTCGGGCTCACCGCTCACAACGGTCAAGCCTGCCTCCCGTGCCTCGCAAACGTCGCTCAGCTCTTCCTTAATCTGCATGATCTCTTTTTCGAGCGCACCGATAATCGCGATGGTAGCCATACCATTCCCCAAACCTATACGAAATTCTCAACCAAGGTATGGTACCAGCATTTTGTTTGACCTCGCCAAACGAACACGCTAAGCCAGTGCAGCTCGCGTATCAAACAGAGCCTTTGCAATCGCAGCCGTAACCTCGCTCGAACGGTCACTCCATGGCATCGATGTCATGACGCTCATGACATAGGTACGGCCATCGATGTCGATGAGGCCTGCATCGCATGTCGAATAGTAACCATCCTCGCTAATCCAGCCTGCCTTGTTGCGCACCAAAACCTGCTCGTCCGCAATGCCATCGCGAATAAACGAGCGCGATGTTGATGCCAGAAGGCCCGACAACCACTGTGAAGTCTCGGTATCCATGCTCAGATACTCGCTCATCTCACGCCATAACCTCGCAGAAGTGCGCGGGCAGTAGGTCGGAAAATCACTCATCGGATCCAGTGCCGTTTCGTCATCAACACCCAGATTGGCAATCCAATCCTCATAGCCATCATGGTCAAACGTCGCGCGTAACGCAATAAACGAATCGTTATCCGAATTAACGACCGCGGTCTCGATCAGGTCGCGCACCGCCTGCCAGCCCATACTGTAACCACCATACGTGGCTAAAGGCCAATCGAGCGACACCTGACCCGATTCGACCAACGTCTCGCAAATATAGAGCGCATACAGCGCCTTGTAACTGCTCGCTCCATACACCTCGACATCGGCGTTATACGTCACGCCTCTACCGCTCGATAGGTCGTAGAACACTACGCCCACTTCACCCAGCTCCTGCGCCCGGCTCAGGGCATCCTGGAGCGAAGCAAGGCTCTCATCCTCCAAGGTAGGAATCTTCTTATCCACCAACGAGAAGGTCTGAACGGTATCACTCGAAGGGATTTCGTTGAAGTCCACCTTCGAAAGTCTCGTCTTGAGATCTGCCGACGCTTTGGACTTTGAAACCTTTTCGTTTTGCAGCTGTACCGTTGACGCATCTGAGTGTGCCATTCGCTCCGATGCGTAGGTTTTGGCGGTAATTCCGAGGATAATAACCGCCGACGTTAGCATCCCAATGGCGGCAATCTTCCTCACGCGGATGCGAGTGTCGGCAAGGCCACGCGAAGACGTGTCCTTCGTCTTATATCTGCTGCCATGCTGCGGCACATACTCGTCCCGCGATGCGATGTTTCGCACGTGGTCTCCTGACTGTTACCGTTTATATACGAGCAGCATGATACCGAGCAGGCATTTCTTTCCAAAGATATTCAGTGGCGTTTAAGGTGTCTTTAAAGAAACCACAAGCGTATTTATCCAAATGGCACGATTCTGTTGCGCATCTCACCGCAACCTTGACCAGTCTTTTTGGGACGGGGCTCTTTAGCAATCAACTAGGTGCCCAGGGGCACTCATTTAAGTCTGTCCCCAATGAGTGCCCTTGGGGAGCGAAAATGGCACGCTAGCCGATGGCGTTTTTGAGTTCCGCGCGGCGCTTTTTCATGCCCGTCATGACGGCATTGCGCAGCTCGGGCATGCGCGCGGTATCCATCTGGGGCACGCCCTCGAGCTTATAGGGAATGCCCAGTTGCTCGTACTTGACGACGCCCATCGTGTGATACGGCAGCATTTCCAAGCCCACCACGTTGTGCCATGGAGCGATGAGGCGACCGAGCTTCTCGCACTCCTCCACCGTGTCGGTAATGCCCGGCACCACCACGTGACGGATAACGACCTTGATCCTGCGACGCGCCAGCTCATCGCCAAACGCCAAGATACGTGCAGGATCGCAACCGGTCAGCTTTTTGTGCTCAACCGGATCGGCATGCTTAATGTCGAGCAGCACCATGTCAGTCTCGTTGAGAACGGCATCGAACTTCTCGGGATGGTTGGGGTCAAACGCATAGCCGCAGCTGTCAAGGCAGGTATGCACGCAGCCATCGGGGTTGTTGTGCATTGTGCGGAACAGGTCGGCCAAAAACTCGGGCTGCAGAAGCGGCTCGCCGCCCGAAACCGTAATTCCGCCGCTGCGGTAAAACTCATGGTTACTCTGGAACTCGTCCATGAGGTGCTCGACGGTCACCATGGTGCCGCCGTTAACAGACCAAGTATCGGGATTGTGGCAATACGCGCAGCGCATGGGACAGCCTTGGACAAACACTACGAAGCGGATGCCGGGACCGTCAACCGTACCCATCGTCTCAATCGAATGTACACGGCCCAGGGCAAACGCGGAGTCCTCGGGACGAGCGTCCACACCCTCGAGCGTCATCTCAGCCATTCCCGCTACCTTGCCTCTCTTTGGTTTTAGTTACATAAATGCCAGAGCCATTCTAGCCCATACGCATGATGGCGAAACGGTTTAGAGGTCAATTAGGTCGTCCTATTTGACTCCACGCAAAAGCGGCGGGAAGGTTGTCACTACCTTCCCGCCGCCGAGGAAATAGAAAACGATAGACGCCATGCCTTACGCCTTAAGCGTGAGCACCGCGCCGAAGGCGGTCGGGCCGCAATGGCTCGAGATGACACCGCCAACCTGGGTCCAGGTAACGTCCTTAAAGCCCAGGTCATGCGCATAGACTTCCATGTCATCGCGCAGCTCCTGGGAAAGGCCCACCGAATACGCCAGGCCAATGCGCGAGTAGTCAATCTCGCCCTTCGCAACCATGTGGTCAATAAAGGCGCGGGCGCACTTGAGCATAGAGCCGCGGAACTTCTTGGTCGCCACAAACTTACCGCCCGTTACCTCAATGCAGGGCTTAATCTTGAGCAGGTGGGCGCCAAGGAATGCCACGTTGGACAGACGACCGCCTGCCTTAAGGAAGGCAAGATCGGTAGGAACAAAGCCCAGCAGCACGCGGTCCATGACGGAGTTCGCGAAGGCGAAGATCTCGTCGACGGTGGCATCGGGGTGAGCCTCGATGTATTTGGCGGTCTCGACGACAACAAGCGACTGGCCCACCGAGACAAAGCGCGTGTCCATGGAGAACACGTAGTCGCGGCCCTTAGCTGCAATCTTGGAGGACTGATGCGAGCAGGTCGTGACTTCGGAGTACGCAAGATGCAGAATAGTCGCGTCGGGCTGCCCGGCATGAATGCGGTCGTACACGTGAGCAAAATCCGCCGGCGAGCAACCACTGGTCTTGGGCATAACGCCAAACTCGTTGCAGCGCGAATAAATCTCGAGCGGATCGATCGAGCCGTCCTCGACGGTCTCGTCACCAATCGTGACATGCATGGGCACGCGCACGATGCCGTAGCGCTCGCAGAGCTCCGGCGTCACATCCGACCCAGACTCAACCACGATTACATACTTGCCCATTCTTATCACGACCCATCTCGACATTGGCTTTTCAATACATGACACGCGCCGCCGCACTGTTGCACAACAGCGTCCAAGCGC
>CAJMSO010000092.1 GCA_905216075.1 uncultured bacterium
GTCACCGCATGCACGGCAAGACGCATAATGTTGTCGTAGCCGGTCTTGCTCAGGATCTCAGAAATGCGGCGCTTGATGGTGCCCTCACTCATAAACAGCTCGGCCGCAATCTCGCGGCGGCTCTTGCCCTCGCAGGCAAGGCGCAAAATCGACAGCTCAACATCGTCGAGTGCCGCCGTGCCCGAAAAAATGCTCTCGGGCGGCTTGGGAAACGTGCAATAGCCCGCCAGCGTGGAGCGCATCACAGCGAACAGCTCGTCGATACCGACGTTCTTGTACACAAAGCTATCGACGCCCGCCTCGCGAGCCTGATCGACAAAGGTGATCTCGGGCATGCCCGTCATGATAATGATGCGACACTCGGGCAGCTGCTCCTTGATGCGCGCCGCCGCCACGATGCCGTTTGAATCGTGTTCGGTGCACACGTCCATCAGTATCATGTCCGGGCGCTCCCTGAGTGCGACGCCCAAGGCCTCGGAGGCATCGGCAATCGCGGCGACGACGGTCATATCGGGCTGGTCACCAACGGAGCGTGCCAGGCTCTCGCGCAGAATGGCCTGGTCTTCGACTATAAGGACGCGGATCATGAGCTTCTCCTTTGGGACGTGTCGTTGGCGTTAAGCGGAATGGACACCGCAAGCGTAAAGGGCGGGGCGGCGTGGACCTCTAGGCTGCCACCCAGATCTTGTGCGACATGCCTCATACCTGGGATACCCGTTCCCTCGCGATACGATACGGGGGCCGGGGACCCGTCGTTAGAAATCGTCATGCGCGCGACGGCTCCAACATCCGCCCCCTCCTGCCACAGACGCACGTGGACCCGATGTGCCTGCGCATGCTTGGTGGCATTGGTCGAGGCCTCGCGGATAATCTGCAAAAATGCGGCGGCGACACGCGCGTCCTCGGGCAGCACACCCTCAACATCGATCTGCACACTCACCAGGCCAAAAGCATGGACGATATCACCCAGCTGCTCTGCAGGCTCGCTGGCACCGCCACTGCGCAAATCGGCGGCGATTGAGCGCAGCAACGGGTCAATCTGCTCGAGCGACTCATCGTCCAGACGTCCCTCCTCCAAATAGCGATGAAGAATGGACAGGCGCTGCCCGATCACGTCGTGCACGCGGGCACGCATACGTAGGTAGGCCGCATTGTCGGCAACCTTTTTAACTTCTTCGATCTGGGCCTGGAGCTCTTGGCCCGCAAGCTCAAGCAGGTGGTTGGCTTGCGCCAGGCGGTCGTAGGCGTGTGCGTATTCCGTCACGTCCAGGCCGACGACGCGCTCGAAAGGACGGCCCGAGACCGTAACGGAGTCACGCACGAACAGACGAATCTCGGAAGGAGAGATCTCGACCACGGCGCGATCCCTACCAAAGCGATCAAGGTCGATATGGGCGCGATTAGTGCTGCTTTCGGGCATTTGCATGCTAAGTTTGCGCAGGTCGTTCCACGTGCTGCTCATGTCGCCCAGGTCGGTGGGCATATGGAGCTCTACGAGGTTTTTGCGCATGCAGCGGTTCATGAGCAGCGGACGACCCCTCGGGTCCAGATACAGGATGCCCACGGGAATCACGTTGATGGTCTCGATCGTCGAGAACATGGTGATATCCTCCTGGCGGTTACGGACGTCCATCAAGAGCGCCGCGATGGAGCGGAACAGGAAGAACGCCCCCTCCGTGATAAGGACAACGGTCCACGCCGAGCCCATGGCAAAAACCACCGGTGGTGTAACGGCGACAACAAGCAACAGTTCGGCCAGCATGACGAGGCGACGATAGTGCACCATAAGTACCACGCCATAGGCAAAGATTGCGGCATTGAGCCACAACGCTCCGCCCATTGCCCTGGCGCAAACGTCAAGCGGCGCCACCAGATACGAGCCAGACGACGCGAATAAGATGAGCGCCGAAATCATCAGGTGAAGCACAAGGCTCGCCTCGTAGGCGCAAATCACCTTACGGTTATAGGACGAACGACGCGACGCGATAAGCGGAACGTGAATGGTCTGCAAGCACGCCGCCAGGGCAAAGGCCACGTCGAGCGCGACAATCTGGGGAAGAATGAGCGGAATCTGCATCGTCACTCACCTGCCCGCGGCATCAATACGATCATGCGCAGCTGGCCGGGCTCGCCCTCAAAGCGGTACGCCACGTTGCGCCCTTGCAGAGCGCTTTCGAGCTCTTGCGCAGCGGGCGTCCGCGAAAGATCTTCATCATCGTTGGAAAAAAGTGTGGCGCGCAGCTCGACACTGCATCGGTCATGGTCGCCCAAGTGATACATAAGCGCCGGATGGTCGGTGGTGTAGGCAAAAAACGCAAAGTCATACACGCAGTCGTACAGGGCGCTTACCGTACTGGCGTGCAACGGGCGCCGTATGGCGATAATCGAGGCGCAATCGACATCGATCGTGCGCAGGTCACTTGCGAGCTCGTTGGCGATGAGCTGAATGCGGTCGCGATCAAAACCGCTCTCCCCGTGCTGTGCCAACGTGAGCGACCCCTTGCGCTTGCAATAGGCGACGAGCATCTTGGCGCGCTGCAGCATGCGGTAACGCTCGTGCGAAGACGCTTCGTCGGTCAACGGCGGCAGCGAGCCCAGCAGGTCGTACATCTCTTCGAGCGCGCGGGCAAGCGCCTGGTCCACGTCTTGGACCAGCAAGGTCTCGGCCTCTTGATCTGCCAAATGCGTCTTAAGGTCGTAGTCGGCGGCGAGCAGCTCGTTTTGACGCTGCAGCTCCATTCGACGATGTGCCAGTTCACGGTTAAGCTCGTTGAGCTCCGACACGTCTTGGGCAAGCAGCGCCGATCCACCCAGCAGCGGAAAGGCACGGTACATCACATTGGGATCAGACGCCACGGCAAAGGCATGGGCGCGGCCGTGCTCCTGGGTCCGCAACTCCTCGCGCACGCCTACCGGCATTGGCTTTGACACTGGCGTGGCATAGACCTCCTGCAGGTCGCGCGTTAGGACTTTGAGGTCGAGCGGCAAGGTGTCGAAGATGCCGGCGATGTCGTGATACGACGGAATGACACCGCAATCGAGACAGATTTCCATCGCCACCACGCACAGGACGCAATAGACGAGCGAAAAGTTGAGCCTCCATGCCCAGGGCACGCGCAACGCATATGAGATGGCAAAGAATGCGCCACCCAGCAGTACGAGCGCCGCCGTGCCCGAGAAACGCTGGATGCGAAAGGACGAGGACCGACCAACCAGGATAAAAAAGGCCACGAAGTCGAAGACCGTCCACACGAGAACGACAAAATAACCCCAGCCGTACGTGTAATCGTTACTCCAGGTGTCGCTTGTACGGTCAAAGCGGAAGACCTGCTGATGAAAATCGTTGGTGAGCACAAATCCGATAAGCAGGATGGCCGCAATCCACAGCGCAGCGCAGTAGCGGCGACCCAGGCGGTGTTGCTCCAGGCCCGCAAGGCGCAGGCCGCAGAGCTGGTAGAGCAGCGGAATGAGCGTCATGGGCACGTAGTACAGGTACCACAGCACGGTGGCATAGAACGGCGTGAACGACTTGTACTTGAGAATGACTTCGATCATCCACAGGGCGCAGATGGTGGCGATGGCCACAAGGCGGCGACGCAACACATAGTCCAAACAGCGCAGATAGACCGATACGCCCCAGATCGAAAATACAATTGCGGCGACAAGCAGCGGGAGAGAGCTCGAATGGGCGAGCGCATCCACGACCTCTTCGGATACCTTGCTATAGGCGGGCACGGCGTTAGAAAGTTTGGGGTCGAAGGCGAACAGCGCCGGCAAGACCGCCAAAAGCATGAGGAACAGCGCGGTGATGGCGCCGGCGATAGCAAAGACGCGGTGACGGTACACCTGATGTGTTATGCCAACAAGGAATCGCGGCATGGCGAAGAGCCTGCCACCCCTGGGATCCGCAACCGGCGCGGTCCGGGCGGCCGCGTGGCCGATATGTCGCTCGCGGGTACCCATAGTCCCTTTAGTGTACCGACAGATGAGTCGAAAAAGCGGGCCGCATGTCCCAAAATCCGCAGACGGCAAGGCGCCCGGAGAGCACATACTCGCCGGGCGCCTTGGCTAGGAGGCTATGAAGTTGAGTGTCTCAGCTGCCTTAGGATAGGTCCTCACCATTCGTTTCAATGACATGCTTGTACCAGTCGAAGCTCTTCTTTTTGGAACGCTTGAGGGTACCGTTGCCCGCATCGTCGCGATCCACATAGATAAAGCCGTAGCGCTTGGACATCTCGCCCGTGCCGGCAGACACCAGGTCGATCGGGCCCCAGGTGGTGTAGCCCAGCAGGTCAACGCCGTCCTCGGTCACCGCGTCACGCATGGTCTGGATGTGCTGACGCAGGTAGTCGATACGGTAGTCGTCGTTGATGGAGCCGTCCTCCTCGACAACATCCTTGGCGCCCAGGCCGTTCTCGACCACAAACAGCGGCTTCTGATAACGGTCGTACAGGTCGTTAAGGGTGATGCGGAAGCCCAGCGGATCGATGGCCCAGCCCCACTGGCTCTGCTGCAGGTAGGGGTTCTTGGCGCCGGCGAAGGCGTTGCCCTGGGTCCTCTCGACATCGGGGTTGTCGGCGCCGGCAGAGCAGCGGGTGCTATAGTAGCTAAAGCTGATGAAGTCGACGGTGTTGGCGGCCAGGACCTCGCGATCCTCTTCGGTCATGCCCACATCGATTCCTAGACGCTCGAGCTTCTTGACGGCATAGGCCGGGTAGTAGCCGCGGCTCTGGACGTCGACGAAGAAGTAGTTGTCCTGGTTATCGAGCTGCGCCTGGCGTACATCGCCCGGACGGCAGCTGTAGGGGTAGTAGCTACCTGCGGCGAGCATGCAGCCGATCTTGATCTCGGGGTCGATCTCGTGAGCAATCTTGGTTGCCCAAGCGCTGGCGACGAGCTCGTTGTGGGCGGCCAGGTACTCGACGGCCTCCTTGTTCTCGCCCTCCTCAAAGACCAGGCCGGCACCCATAAACGGCAGGTGCAAGATCATATTGATCTCGTTAAAGGTGAGCCAGTACTTCACCAGGCCCTTGTAGCGGGTAAAGATCGTGGTCGCGAGATTCTTGTAGAAGTCGATGAGCTTGCGGTTGCGCCAGCCGCCGTACTCCTTGATGAGATGAATCGGGCAGTCGAAGTGCGTGATAGTCACGAGCGGCTCGATGCCGTGCGCCTGGCACTCGCGGAACACATCCTCGTAGAAGGCCAGGCCAGCCTCGTTGGGCTCGGTCTCGTCGCCGTTGGGGAAGATGCGGGTCCAAGCCAGGCTCATACGGAAGGTCTTAAAGCCCATCTCGGCAAAGAGAGCGATGTCCTCCTTGTAATGGTGGTAGAAATCGATGCCGGTCTGCGCGGGATAGTAATAGCCGTCCTCGAAGTCGAGCATCTTACGCTGGCCGGAGACCACCGCATAGCGCTCGGGGCCGTGCGGAGCCACGTCCACGTTGGCAAGGCCGCGGCCGTCCACGTTGTAGGCGCCCTCGCACTGGTTGGCAGCCGTCGCGCCGCCCCACAGGAAGTCATTACGGAAAGCCATGCATCAATCCTTTCGCACGCTGTTGTCATAGGCTCAGTATCCCTGCAAACAACGCGTCGCTCAACGGCAACGGCGCAGGCCGATACTTCTTTTCGCGTACAGGCGCCCGGCAACCACCCCGTCTGACACTTTTTGATACCCACCTGCCCCAGCCACCGCAAAGGGGACAGTCACCTTTGTGATGGCTGGGGCCCGTTTGTCTCGATCTGTAACAGTTAGGCCGCCAAAACCGGGCCTGGTGTTACAGATTGAGATTGTTCGGCCTGTCCCCTGCAGTTTGTCTAAATCTGTAACAGGTAGAGACGATCTAGCCCGCTAGGTGTTACAGATTGAGACAGAAGATTCTAGTCCACGGTGATGTCGAGGTTCTTTCCGATGAGGCCCACGTAGCCGCCTTCGGCTGCCTTGGGGCTGTCAGCATGGCAGAGGACCCACTTGTCGGCCTTCCAGTAGCAGTAGCTGTCACCGGCGGCAGGCATGTCGGTTGCGGCCTCGGGGCGCGGACCGTTGGTACCGGCGGGCAGCGCCACCATCACCTGGAAGCCGCTTTCATCGACCATGCACGGCGTGTAGTGGAGCGTGGTGTTGAAGACCTCGACAACCTTGCCCGCCGGCACGCGGAACGCCTTGACGAACGCGGTATCGAGCTTTCCGTCCTCGATCTCCCAGCGATGCGCCACGAGCAGGATAAAGTCGCGGGCGCCCAGGTTAAACTCACTCGCGCGGTGATACTCCAGACAGTTGAGTCGTGTGTTGTGGCCGTTGCACCAGCCGAGCTGGAAGGGACGGCCGCCAAACATGAGAAAGCCCAGCTTATCGGCATCCTTGACGCCCTCGAGCTCCGGCGCGCTTGCTACGTACTTGCTGCCCTCGGGGATGGGCGTAGCGGAAAGCGCCCCGACGAGCGGAGCGGTCAGGTTGAACGGAACGTCGTTCCACACGCGGCCATAAGATTTGAACTCGGGATCTGATACAGAGTAGATATGCATGCTCGCTCCTGTTCGTTTATGTGACAGTATGAACATTCTAGAACTATCTCGTTCCGTTTTGAGCGCCCAGCATGAAAAAGCGCCCACAAAGAGCGGGAGCGCTTCTGGCGCAAACGCTATTCCTGCCAGCAGCCTTACGCCTGCTGATAGTGCAGGTGCTTCTCGTCGATATCGGCCAGGTCGCGGTCGAGGTAGCGGCGCGCGAGCCAGTTAGCCATGGGAAGGTTCTGGTCTAGGTAGTTGCCGCACTCCTCGGGAGCGGCACCGGGAACATCGCCCTCAAAGCCGGCGACAAACTCGAACAGCTCACGTACGAGCGGCAGAATCTCCTCGCTCGTCACCTCACCAAACACGACGAGGTAAAAGCCCGTGCGGCAGCCCATGGGGCCAAAGTAGACGATA
>CAJMSO010000093.1 GCA_905216075.1 uncultured bacterium
AGGACTATGTCATGGCCGATGGCGACGTCGTGCACTTCCGCTTTAACGTGTAAGGACGACGCATATGTTTAAATATGGCAAAAAAGCTGGCTACATGGGTATTGCGCTGCTCGTACTTGCGGTGATTCCGCTGGTGGTCGCAGCGTGTGTTATCCCCAACATTGGTCCTGAGGTGGCAACAAAGTTTAATGCCGCCGGCGAGGCGACGCGCTGGGGCAAGAGTTACGAGTTGCTGGCACTGCCGGTGCTCAACCTGCTGCTGAGCGTGGCGACGTACTTTACGGCAGGACGCCAGGCTAAAAACAATGATGACTCCGCCGCCATGGCGCGCATCGTGTGTGAGCGCTACCTGCGCAACGGTTGCATCACGGGTGTGTTCCTCAACGTGATCAACGTTTACTTTATGTACTCGGCTATTACCGGAACGGGCTTTGGCCTTGGTTTCTAGCTTGTCCTTTTAAGCAACGAGCCTGCACATATATTCAATGGCTGCTGCGAGGCCGCCGCTCGATCGTGGTTTAAAGACCATGTCGGCGGCGGCCTCGTTTTCGTATCCGGCGCCGCGAAGGGCGAGTGCGATACCGGCTTCCAGGAGAAGGGGCAGACCGCGTTGGCTGGTTGCGATCACGGCAGCCTGATTGAGCGAGCAGCTGTGCGCTTGGCATTGGATGGCAAGTTCACCTTGCGCCGGGCAAGGGACCAGAATGGCGGCGACGCGACTTGATAGCAATGCAAATGCTGTGCGCTCATCGGGCGAAAGGGCTTCTGCTTCAACGACGACGAGCTTGGGCGGTGCGCTGTTTGTGCGAAGCGTGGCTCGGTACATGCGGACCGAAGAACCCGACATAGAAAACTCCTGTGTATTCGGCAAAACGTAAACTATAGTTTACGTTTATGTTCGGCTCCATTTCAAACTCGGCTGCATGGACGAACGTGCGAAACAGATTCTTGGCAGGCGGGTCGAAGAGACACGCAGGGACCTTGGTATCTCCAAGGTTGATTTTTGTGTGGCGACAGGAATCAGCCGACCCTACCTCGACCGAATCGAAGATGGGACGGCAAATTTCACGCTCAAGGTTCTATTTAAGATCGCGCCCGCACTCGGCATGACGGTGTCAGAGCTTCTCGAGGGCATCGAATAGGGGATACCCGTCGACAACTGAATTACGCCATCGGGATACGGTCGTGGTTGACTTGGCTGTAGAACAGGCGCTGGATCTCGGCGGCATCGCGTGACTGGCCGAGCGCCCACATGGTTTTGGCCACGAGCGTCTCGGTGGTCATATCGTCGCCGCGCAAAATACCCGGATGATCGGCGTAAGCTCGGCCGACCTCATAAACACCCAGGTCAAGGCCCTCCTCGGGGACCTGCGTGGTCATAACGACGGTGCGACCCGAATCGACCCAGCGGAAAATTGCCTCTTGGAACGAATCGCCGGACTCGCCAAACTCGGGAATACCGCCAATGCCAAAGGTCTCAAGAATTACAGCATCGTAGCTATCGGCTAGGGCGTCCAGGATACCCGGGTTCACGCCGGGCGTCAGCTTAAGGACAAATACGCGCGGATCGATACTGTCGTAGAAACGCACCGGGCTCTCATTCTGATGAGTGCCGTGAAGCCCGTTGCGCACAATGCGGTCGTTGCGGATGTAGGCAATGGGCGGATAGTTGACGCTAATGAACGCGTTAAAGCTCATGGTGCGCTGCTTGCGGGCGCGCGTGCCGGCAATGGCGACGCCGCCAAACACGATCGATACGTCGTGCGAGTGCTCGTCGAGCGCATAGAGCAGGCTCTGGTACAGATTGAGCTTGGCATCAGTAAAGGGGTTGCCCATGGGCTTTTGCGAGCCGGTGAGCACGATGGGCTTGGGGCTGTCCTGAATCAGATAGGAAAGCGCCGCCGCGGTGTAGCTCATGGTGTCGGTGCCGTGCAGAATCACGAAGCCGTCGTGGTCGGAATAACCTTCGACGATGACATCGCGGATGCGCATCCAGTCGCTCGGGCGCATATTGGTGCTGTCGATGTTCATGGGCTGCACGACGTCGAGCTCGCAGAGGCCCGAGATCTCGGGGACGCTCTGGGCGAGCTCCTCACCGGTCAGGGCGGGGGAGAGGCCGTTGCCGTCCTCGGTCGATGCGATGGTGCCGCCCGTGGCGATGAGAAGGATGCGCTTCATGCTGGTATTCCTATCGTATTTGCCGCCGCAGAGGCGGAGTCGTTCGGCAGTATTGTGGCACAGAGCGTTCAATGTTCAAACGTATTACATCATCTGTAACGTTTGAAAACACTTCAATTGCCGTCAAATAGGAGCCCAGGTCGTGCGTTTGCCGTGCGCTGATGGCTGCGAGGGACGAGAAACCCCATATAACGTGTACACTATGAAAGATATTTTCGTTCATTCGCGCGGGCGGGCACCGGCTCCCCGCCAACAAGAGGGGGATACCATGGATCAAAATGCTTCCGCAAAGGTCCTCGTACTCGACTTTGGTGCGCAGTACGGTCAGCTCATTGCCCGTCGCGTCCGCGACCTCAACGTGTATTCCGAGATTGTCCCCTGCGACATCTCGGCCGACGAGATTCGCGAGATGAACGCCTCTGCGCTCATCCTTTCCGGCGGTCCGGCTTCCGTGTATGCCGAGGACGCTCCGTCTATAGATCCCGCCATCTTTGACCTGGGCCTTCCCGTCCTGGGCTTCTGCTACGGCCATCAGATCACGGCCGTGACGCTCGGCGGCAAGGTCGGCCACTCCGAGGTGGGCGAGTACGGCCGCGCCACCATCACGCGCACGGCCGGCGCCAAGCTCTTTAACTCCACGCCCATGGAGCAAACCGTGTGGATGAGCCATCGCGACGCCGTTTCCGAGGTGCCCGAGGGCTTTACCGTTACCGCCAGCACCGACGTGTGCCCGGTTGCCGCCATGGAGTGCGTCGAGCGCAAGATCTTCACCACGCAGTTCCACCCCGAGGTCAAGCACTCCGAGTACGGTCAGCAGCTGCTGAGCAACTTCCTGTTTGAGATCTGCGGCCTGGAGCCCAACTGGAGCATGGACAACCTGGTCGAGACCATGACGGCCGAGTTCCGCGAGAAGGTCGGCAACGACCGCGTGATTCTGGCCCTGTCCGGTGGCGTCGACTCCTCCGTCGTGGCCGCGCTGGGCGCCCGCGCCGTGGGCAAGCAGATGACCTGCGTGTTCATCAACCACGGCCTGCTGCGCAAGGGCGAGCCCGAGCAGGTGGAGGAGGTCTTCACCAAGCAGTTTGACGTCGACTTTATCCACGTTCACGCCGAGGACCGTTATGCCGAGCTTCTGGCCGGTGTGACCGAGCCCGAGGAGAAGCGCCGCATCATCGGTACGCAGTTCTGGAAAGAGTTCTTCGCCGTGGCGCAGCAGCTCGAGTCCGATGGCAAGCCGGTCAAGTACCTGGCTCAGGGCACCATCTACCCCGACATCATCGAGTCCGGCGCTCGCAAAACGGGCGGCAAGACGGCCACCATCAAGAGCCATCACAACCTGATCCCGTTCCCCGAGGGCGTGCACTTCGACCTCATCGAGCCGCTCGACCACTTCTTTAAGGACGAGGTCCGCGCGCTTGGCCTGGCACTGGGCCTGCCGGCTCACATCGTGTTCCGTCAGCCTTTCCCGGGCCCGGGTCTGGCCATCCGCGTCATCGGTGCGGTCGACAAGGAGAAGCTCGAGATCCTCAAGAACGCCGACGCCATCGTGCGCGAGGAGCTCGACGCCTACAACCAGCGTCTGTTCGAGCAGACCGGCGAGCGCAACTCCGAGCACAGCTGCTGGCAGTATTTCGCGGTCCTGCCCGACATTAAGTCCGTCGGCGTTATGGGCGATGAGCGCACCTATCAGCGCCCGATCATCCTGCGTGCCGTCGAGTCCAGCGATGCCATGACCGCCGACTGGGCCAAGCTGCCCTACGACGTGCTTGCCCGCATCTCCGGCCGCATCGTTGCCGAGGTTCCCGGCGCCAACCGCGTGTGCTACGACATTACATCTAAGCCCCCCGCGACTATTGAGTGGGAATAAACGATATTCGTTGATTTCAAGCCTCTGACCTGCGAAAACAGGTCGGGGGCTTCTTATTTTGCAACCTCTGTGCAACCTTTGCGGTTTCGCGCCCCGTGAACAGGGGACGTAGCACTGTTCACGTCTGGGCCCATGTCGGCACCGATCAATGCCCGCGCTGCTTCTGCTTGCGCTTCAGCTTCCGCTGCTCGAAGCACGTCGCCCGGGATTCCTCGCCAGAGGAGAACTGACCGTTCCTTGCGAAACCGCGAGACCAGCTATATCCGCTTGCTGCGGGCTTGCTTGAGCCAGTTCCTCTTGAAAGAGCCTATACCTCCGAAGAACTTGTTGTACGTCTCACCGTTCTCCTTTGCCTCGCACTTGACCAAGGCAAGTTCGATGGTGCAGAGGTAATCCGCCACTTGCTCGAGGCGGTAGTCGGTCATCGAGGTCTTGCGGCGTCGGACGACCCCTTTTGAGAGGACCTTGCCCACCGAGCCGTCTCGCCCACGGAACGGAAGGAGCGCATCCTCGCGACCTTCGGCGACCTGTGCTGCGAGATGGAGGGCTGTACCATCGCGCAGGGCCCTTTCCAAAGCGAAGTGTCGAGCCGAAGTGTTGAGCGTCGGCCCTGAATGTTCAATGGCCGTTGTTTTCTGCCCCTCAAGTGGTGAACTTCTCCTCGGGGCTGTTGATTCCCCCACGCGCCCCCTTCCGTTCTCTGTGTTCCCCTTATACTCCTTGTACAAGGAGGTAAGAAGTCATGGACAAGACCGCACAGGACAGCTTGGCAAAGAAGCCCGTCGACATGAGGGACAGGATTCTCGAGCATCTCGAGGCCCTCACCTCTGCCGTCTCGCTCGACGACCTTGCCCGTCTGTCCACCTCCGACATCGCCGAGACGCTCATCATCTCCAGGAGTCTGGCGAGCCAGTACCTCAACGACCTTGTTCGCGCCGGCCTTGTGGTTAAGGTGGCGGGCAGGCCTGTCCGTTATTTTCATCGCCGCGCGTTCCAGAAGCGTTTTCAGGTAAAGCTCTCTGCAAGCGAGTACGCCTCGCTCGCCGACCTCATCCAGGCGACGGGAATCGCCGATCACCGCGACTTCGCGCGTGCCGTGGGCTTCGACCTGAGCCTCAGCTCCGTTGTCGAGCAGTGCAAGGCTGCGGTTCAGTACCCTCCGTTTGGCCTACCCATCCTCTTGAGCGGCGGCGTGGGTGTCGGTAAGTCTTTCCTTTCTCGCCTTGTGTACGAGTACGGCAAGAACCAGGGCTTGCTGTCCCGCGACTCCTCCTATGTGCGCATCGACTGCGCCGGGGTCCCGGACGCCGCCTCGTTCAACGGGCTTCTTGACGAGTCGATCGCGAAATCGCGCGGGGGTGTGGTTTTTGTCAACGGCATCGAGGCACTCTCTCCCTCTGCGATGGAGCACTGCCTTGCGACGGCCCTCGGGCTCGATGCCTCCCAGGATGCGCCGCGCGCTCGCCTCGTTCTTTCGACGACGCTTTCCGCCGATGACCTGAAGGTTTCCTCGGCCTACAGCAAAATGCCCATCTGTGCCCGCGTCCCCTCACTCAAGGAGCGGACCCCCGAGGAGCGCGAGGATCTCATCTTGAGCTTCCTGCGCAGCGAGGGGTGCCGAATCGGTTCTGATGTGAAGATTAGCCGCGGCGCATACCGTTGCCTCGTGAACGCGGACTTTTCCGATAACATCGCCGGCTTGCGCGCCTGCGTGACGAACTGCTGCGCCAAAGCGTTCCTCAATCGCGAGGGCGACTACGTCGTCGTTCGCCCGTATCTTCTTCCCAGCGGGCTCCTCTCCTCCGCGCAGATCGATCAACAGCCCGACGATGGCGTTCTGATCGACGCGTCCCTGGATGCCGCCGAGAGCACAGGGCCGGTCGAGCAGGCGCTCGATGCCCTGTGCTCTCTCGATGAGCGATTCTGCGCCGGGGAGCTCTCTGTCTCCGAGCTCGTCTCGCAAGCTGTCTCCGCTGTGCGCGGCGTTGAGGATCACTTGATCTTCGGCCGCGGCGTTACCTCCTCGAGGTCGCGCGCCTTCGAGCGCATCGTGGGCGCGGTCCTTGCCGACGCAGGCTCTTCTTATGGCATCGAGCTTTCGAGGAAGGTCGCTTTTCTACTGGCCCAGGAGATTTGCCTGCAGTTGTGGCCGGGCATCGGCCTGGCTAAGCGAAAGTCTGCCTGTGCGGAGCAAATCTCCCATCTCCTCGGTGCCGTGACCTCCGAATTACCGTTTGCCTCGAGCGTCTCCGATCAGGTCGCCGCAGACGTGGAAGGGGCGCTGGGAATCTCGCTCGATCACTTCACGAAGACGCTTCTGACGCTGTGCGTCGCATCGGAGTCTCGCGATGCGAAGGCCCTTCGGACGCTCTGCGTCATCTTGTCCCACGGCTACTCAACGGCGACGAGCATCGCCGACGCGGCGAACCGTATGCTCGGCATGCATGTGTACGAGGCTGTCGACATGCCCTACGACCAGCAGCTGAAGGACATCGTCGGTCCGCTCCAGCGCCTCGTCGACCGCCATTCCTACTGCACCGGGGTCGTGTTCCTCGTCGACATGGGCTCCTTGGAGGAGGCCTATAAGGCCCTCGAGAACGTTACCGACTCCACTATCGGCGTGGTGAACAACGTCTCTACCGGTCTTGCGCTCGAGATCGGGGTCGGGCTGCTCGGCGGCAAGTCCATCGCCGAGGTTCTTGGCGATGCGACCGCCGCGTGCGTGACGCACTGCAAGGTGATCGAGCGCGTCAACCGTGAGGACGCCATCGTCTTCTGCTCCGAGTCCGGGGTCGACGCCGCGGAGAGGATACGCCAGCTCGTCTCGCAGAGCCTCCCGCG
>CAJMSO010000094.1 GCA_905216075.1 uncultured bacterium
TCGACGGCAATGAGCTTAATGTTTCCGATATTGGCGTCCGATTCGTAAGTTTGCATAAAATCGAGCCTTTCGTTTCGAGATTGTTTCAGACGTTATAACCATTAACTCGTAGTCGGGCGTATTTTCGCAGGATTGGCGCGCGTTTGCATCACCATTCACAAAGTAATGAAAAAACTTTTCAGAAATTTGAAGTTGTCGCTTGTGCCGCGGGCACTTTAGCGTAATATAGCGACCATCGAAAACGGAGACGGAAAAACAACCGCTTACCGAGGAAAAGGTACCGTTTACGATATTAGAATTGCGCCCGGCGATAGGTGAAAGGAGAGGCAGATGCAGTTCGTAAAGATCATCACCACTGCAGACAATGCCATCCGACGCCAGCGCGCAATTTCCCGACGACGATAACAATCGTCTCTGTCCGCATGGGGCGAATTGCCTCAACAGAGTCATTTTGAGGTCGTTGGGTTTTAGCACGACATTGCTGCATGTTTCTAGGGCATGTATGTGCTGATTATTGCTATTTAACCTGATAATGCACGGTATTCGATCTTGAAATGACTTGCAACTGACCGATGTTCTAACTAGCTACCAAGGGCGAAAGGAAACAGCCATGAGCAAGGAAAAAGTCGTTCTCGCATATTCCGGTGGTCTTGATACATCCGTATGTGTCAAGTGGCTCCAGGACGAGAAGAATCTCGATGTCGTTTGCGTCTGCGGCAACGTGGGCCAGGAAGAGACCGGACTGGATGCCAAGAAGCAGAAGGCGCTCGACCTGGGCGTTCTCGATTGCCAGGTGCTCGACCTGCGCGACGAGTTCTCCGATGAGTTCCTGACCAAAGCCATCGCCGCAAACTCCATGTACGAGAATAAGTATCCGCTGCTCTCCGCCCTGTCTCGCCCGCTGCTTGCCAAGAAGCTTGTTGAGGTCGCCCACGAGTTTGGCGCGACCTACGTCGCCCACGGCTGCACTGGCAAAGGTAACGATCAGGTCCGTTTTGAGGCCGCCGTCAAGGCCCTCGACCCCGAGCTCAAGGTTATCGCCCCGGTTCGCGAGTGGGACCTGAAGTGCCGTCCCGACGAGGTCGCCTATGCCCACGCCCACAACGTGCCGGTTCCCGAGGGTGCCAACGACAACCCCTACTCCATCGACGACAACCTGTGGGGTCGCGCCATCGAGTGCGGTCACCTGGAGGACCCTTGGAATGAGCCGCTCGATGACGCTTGGGTTATGACCAAGAACCCCGAGGACACGCCTGACACCCCGACCTATACCGAGATCGAGTTTGAGGCCGGCAAGCCTGTCGCCGTCGACGGCAAGAAGATGAAGCTCTCCGAGATCGTCATCGCCCTCAACAAGATTTCGGGCGACAACGGCTTTGGCCGTCTTGACCTGGTCGAGGATCGTCTGGTGGGCCTCAAGAGCCGCGAGTGCTATGAGGTTCCCGGCGCCCTGACGCTCATCACCGCCCACAAGGCGCTCGAGGACATCTGCGTCGAGGGCGACCTGCTCAAGACCAAGATCAAGCTCGAGCAGGATTGGGCCACCGCCGTGTACAACGGCCAGTGGTACAGCCCGCTCAAGAACGCGCTCGACGCCTTTATGGCCGATACCCAGAAGTTCGTGACCGGCACTGTCCGTCTGAAGTTCTTTAAGGGCAACTGCCATGTCGTCGGCCGCAAGAGTCCCTTCAGCCTCTACGACTACGGCCTGGCTACCTACGACCGCGACACCACGTTTGACGAGAAGGCCAGCGCCGGCTTTATCGAGATCGATACGCTGTCGCTCAAGACGTGGGCAAAGGTCCAGGGCCCCAGCTCTGCTGCTGCCCAGGCCTAGCGCCTCCTTCCCTTGGTATCCGCGCGGCCCATCCGCGTGATACATAACGGGCGCACGGGGTCCCTACCTTTCGTTATGCTTGCTGACACTTCTTAACATCGGTGGCCCCTACGTTCCGCCCGCATATATGATGCCGCGTCTGCGGCTGAGTCCGAGCCCCGTCGGGGTTGTCCGGCGGGGCTCCTTCTATCAATTTGGCGGCTCTGTGCCTATATATATGAGGAGTATCCATTATGTTCAATGCTATCGCGCATGCTTTGCTTGCCCTCGCGCCCGAGTTCGATGCTGTAAGGGTCGAGGACGTTCCTATGAGCCTGAAGGCCTGGATCGATGGTTCGCAGGGCAACATCCGGAGGGAGACGTTGGGCGCCAAGTGCATGGTGCGTCACTTCTTTGCAAATTAGCTACATGGCCCAGCGCACGGCAGGGAGTGTGTAAAACTAGCGGTTGAAAAATCGCTTTAGCGACAGGGCGCATTGCTTTGGGCGCTTGTTTTGGTATTTGATGAAAGGGGACGGTTCCATGGCTCTTTGGGGCGGTCGTTTTGAGGCGGGCGTGGCCGAGGTCACGCAGGAGTTTGGCGCGTCGCTGCCGGTCGACAAACATCTCTATAAGCAGGATATCGCCGGATCTAAGGCACATGCCAAGATGCTGGCGGGCCAGGGCATTATCAGCGCCGAGGACGAGCAGGCGATTGCCGAGGGTCTGACCGCAATCGAACAGGATATCGATGCCGGCAACTTCACCTTCGATATCAACGACGAGGACATTCATATGTCCATCGAGAGCGAGCTGACGCGTCGCATCGGCGAGGCTGGTAAGCGCCTGCATACCGGGCGTTCGCGCAACGACCAAGTTGCGACCGATACGCGCCTGGGCGTCAAGGCGCTGGCCAAGGAGCTCATGGAGGCCAATCTTGAACTGCGCCATGTGCTGGTGGATGCGGCCAAAAAGTATGACAAGGTGATTCTGCCGGGCTACACGCACATGCAGCATGCTCAGCCCGTGCTGCTGTCGCATCATCTGCTGGCGTATTCCTGGATGTTCGCGCGCGACTTTACACGCCTGCGGGCCGCCTTTGATGCTGCCGACAACTGCCCGCTGGGCGCTGCCGCGCTTGCCGGTACGAGCTATCCGCTCGATCGTCAGATGACGGCCGCCGAACTTGGCTTTGCGGGCGTGATCCCCAACTCGCTCGATGCGGTTTCCGACCGTGATTTCCTCCTCGACCTGCATTACGCCGGCTCCGTCATGGCGATGCACTTGTCGCGTCTTTCCGAGGAGATCGTGCTGTGGTCGAGCTCCGAATTTGGCTTTATCACGCTTTCCGACTCCTACTCCACTGGCTCGTCCATCATGCCGCAGAAGAAGAACCCCGATTTTGCCGAGCTTATCCGCGGCAAGAGCGGCCGAGTCTATGGCAACCTGGTGCAGCTGCTCGTGACCATGAAGGGCCTGCCGCTCGCTTATAACAAGGACTTGCAGGAAGACAAGGAGGGCGCTCTCGATACTGCCCATACGCTCATGCAGTGCCTGTCCGTTATGGCCGGTATGATTTCGACCTGGACCGTCAACGAGGATGCCATGGCGCGCGAGTGTGGTGTGGGGCACCTTGCCGCCACCGATGTTGCCGATTACCTGGCCAAGCGTGGCCTGCCGTTCCGTGAGGCGCATGCCGTGGTGGGCCATTTGGTCCTGATGTGTGAGAAGCGCGGCTGCAACCTTGAGGACCTGCCGTTTGAGGTGTTCCAGGAGGCGAGTCCGCTCTTTGAGCACGACATTACCGAGGCGCTCGACATCCCGTCGATTGTCGCCGCGCGCACGACCGAGGGCGGCACCGCCCCTGCCGCCGTTGCCGTGCAGCTGCAGCGTGCCGAGGCACAGCTTGAGGCCGACAAAGGCGTGTTTGGATCGCTGACCAAGGTCGTCGAAATGGGCCACGGGGTAAAGTAGGGGTTTGGCTGAAGCTGTTTTGGCCATTATTTATTGATAAATCGTTGTTGCTTTACGGACGTCTGCTGATGTGGGCGTCCGTATTTTGTTGCTATGGGGGAGGGGCTTGTCGAGAACTTCTGTAGGACCTTTGGGCAGGTTGTGAAGGGGGTACGTTCACGGGCGGCAACCGACCGTCCGCTCGGTTCGATGCGGTTGATGTGCGGTCGGATGGTACTCTAATCGGGCCTCGAAACAGAAGTGACACAAATGGAACGTTTTAATAAATTGTAACGTTTCAAAAAACAGCTTTTTGTTTAACTGCAGCTAAAACTCTGTTACGATGCAGTCCGGGCGGGTGCCGGAATGGGACTTGGGCACGCGCGAACCTACTTGAAAGGCTACCTTATGGCTATCGAGAAGACCTTCATCATGATTAAGCCCGACGCTGTGCGCGATCGTAAGATCGGCGAGATCGTCGCTCGCATTGAGCGTAGCGGCCTTGTCATCGAGCGCATGGAGATGACCACGCTCGAGCGCGCTACCGTCGAGGAGCACTACGCCCATCTGGCCGACAAGCCCTTCTTTGGTGGTCTCTGTGACTTTATGACGAGCGGCCCGGTCGTTAAGATGGTCGTTTCCGGTCTCTCCGCTGTCTCCAAGATGCGCACCCTTATGGGTGCTACCAACCCGCTTGATGCTGCTCCCGGCACCATTCGCGGCGACTTCGCTGTCGATGTCAACGCTAACGTAATCCACGGCTCCGACTGCTTGGAGAACGCCGAGATCGAGATCAAGCGCTTCTTTGGCTAAACCAGCTTTGACTCCTTAAAGCTGTTAGCGTGTGGCTTGGGCGCCGCGGAATTCCATCCGCGGCGCCCTTTTTATTCCAGTAGATTTTTGGTAACCGCTTAGAAATCTACTAAAGAGCCCCCGCCCGGATGTTTCTTCCGGGCGGGGGCTGGCGTTAGCGTATGGCTTTGTAGGTCTTTAGGCCTCGTCGACGACCTTGAGGCCGCGCGTGTGGTCGATCTCGTTGAGGAGGTTAACGCGACGCTCGTGGCGGCCGCCCTCAAACTCGGCGTCGAGCCACTCGTCGACGATCATCTTGGCGAGCTCTGAGCCCACGACGCGGGCGCCAAAGGCGAGCACGTTGGTATTGTTGTGCATGCGGGAGAGCTTGGCGCTGAAGGGTTCGGAGCACACGACGGCGCGTACGCCCTCGACCTTGTTGGCGGCCAGGCTAATCCCGACACCGGTGCCGCAGATCAGGATGCCCAGGTCGACGTCGCCGTTGGCAACGGCCTTACCCACCTTGTAGCCGGCGATTGGGTAGTCAAAGCTCTCGGAGGTGTCGGTGCCAAAGTTCACGACCTCGCAGCCGCGCTCCTTCAGGTGCTCGGAGATGATGTTCTTGAGCTCGACGGCGGCATGGTCGTTGCCGATACCAATCTTCATGAGTGGTTCCTCTCTGGTCCGTGCGGCGGAATTGCTAAAGGTTTTACCGCGTTCGACTGCATGATAGCGCGACTTTTGCGTAAACGCTCGGGCGTTTTTTGGTCAAACGCTTTAGCATGCGACAAGACCGGCTTCGCATGAATGAATGCCGTCAGATTGCGCTTGAACGCCGTCCGTCGGAACCATGGTTGCGGTTTTTGATGCATTGTTATCAAATAAAAGAGCTTACTATTTTTGAGAGCCCAGCCCGTTATACAAGTAGGAGATACCTATGCCTGCCGATTCCCTTCGTGATACCGCGTTTTGCGATGTTTTGAACCGCGAGCTTGTCTGTGCACTCGGCTGCACCGAGCCCATTGCCGTTGCCTATGCAGCGGCGTTGGCGAGCCAGACGCTCGGTTGCGAACCCGATCATATGGATGTTGCCTGCTCGGGCAATATCATCAAGAACGTTAAGAGCGTGACCGTGCCCAACTCGGGCGGCATGCACGGTATTGAGGCGGCGGCCGTGCTGGGTGCCGTGGGCGGTGACGCCAAGAGCGCGCTCGAGGTGCTCGAGAGCGTTGACGATAAAGACCATGCTCGCGTGGCCGAGCTTCTCGCCGACGTCAGCTACTGCGATGTGTCGCTTGTCGAGGGCGTGCCCAATCTCTACATCAAAGTGACTGCCACGGCCGGGGGCCATACCGCGGTCGTCGAGATTACCGACCACCACACCAATGTCACGTGCCATACGCTCGACGGTATTCCAGTATGCGGCAAGTCGGCGGGGGAGTGTGCCGCCTGCGCAGAGCGCGTGGTGGCCGAGCGTGCGGCAGATAGCGCCGACACGCCCATGTCGATCGAGTCCATCATCGACTTTATCGAGGACGGCGATGTTGAGGGCGCTCGCGCTGCCGTTGAGCGTCAGATCGAGCTGAACGGCGCCATTAGCGCAGAGGGCTTGGCGCACGCTTGGGGTGCCGAGGTGGGCCGTACGCTGCTGGGCGCTCGTGCCGATGACGTCGCCTGTCGTGCCCGTGCCCGTGCGGCTGCCGGATCTGACGCCCGCATGAACGGCTGCGCGCTGCCAGTCGCCATTGTGTGCGGCTCGGGCAATCAGGGCATTACCTGCGCACTGCCCGTTATGGAGTATGCCGAATACCTTCGCTGCGACCACGATTGCCTGGTGCGCGCCGTTATGCTGTCCGATCTTATCGCTGTGCATATCAAGAGCTATATCGGTGCGCTCTCGGCGTTTTGCGGTGCTATTTGCGCCGCATGTGGTGCCGGCGCCGCGATTACCTGGCTGTGCGGTGGCACGCGCGAGCAGATCGGCGCGACGGTCTCGAACACGCTCGGCAACGTTGGCGGCATCGTGTGCGATGGCGCCAAGGCGAGCTGTGCCGCCAAGATTTCCGCTGCCGTCGATGCAGCGATTCTGGGCCACGATATGGCCATGCAGGGCCGCGGCTTCCGTGCCGGCGAGGGTCTGATCCAGGATACCGTCGAGCAGACAATCGCCAGCATGGGCTACGTGGGCCGTGTGGGCATGAAGGACACCGACGTCGAGATCCTCAACATCATGATCGGCAAGACTCGAGTGTGCTAGTTACGCGGTTTTACCAAACCGCGTAACCAGTCGACGCTG
>CAJMSO010000095.1 GCA_905216075.1 uncultured bacterium
CCCCCGGGGATGTGGTCATCCTGCTGGGCGGCCGCACCGGCCGTGACGGCATCGGCGGTGCCACCGGCTCCTCCAAGACCCAGAACACCGAGTCCATCGAGACCTCGGGCGCCGAGGTCCAGAAGGGCAACGCCCCGGTCGAGCGCAAGCTGCAGCGCCTCTTCCGCCGCGGCGACGCCTGCCGTCTGATCAAGCGCTGCAACGACTTTGGCGCCGGCGGCGTCTCGGTTGCCGTGGGCGAACTTGCCGACGGCCTGTATGTCGACCTTGATACCGTGACCAAGAAGTACGACGGCCTGGACGGCACCGAGCTCGCTATCTCTGAGTCCCAGGAGCGTATGGCCTGTGCCGTCGCCGACGGTGACGTCGAGGAGTTCATGGGCTACGCCGCTGAGGAGAACCTCGAGGCGACCGTTATCGCCGAGGTTACCGCCGAGCCGCGCATGCGCATGGCCTGGAACGGCGTCGCCATCGTCGACCTGTCCCGCGAGTTCCTCAACTCCAACGGCGCACCCAAGCACCAGGTCGCCCACGTGTGCGCCCGCAGCGTGTGGCAGCCCAGCTGGGCCGGCACCACGCTTGCCGAGCGCATGACCTCGCTTGTCACCGACCTCAACGTCGCTTCCAACAAGGGCCTTTCCGAGCGCTTCGACTCCACCATCGGCGCCGCGACCGTGCTCATGCCCTTTGGCGGCAAGACGCAGCTCACCCCCAGCTCGGCCATGGTCGCCAAGTTCCCCGTGGACGGCGAGACCACCACGGCGAGTGCCATGGCATGGGGCTTCAACCCCTATCTGATGGAGGCCGACCAGTTTGCGGGCGCCTACCTGTCCGTGGTCGAGTCCATCGCCAAGCTCGTGGCTGCCGGCTTTGAGCACAAGCGCGCCTACCTCTCCTTCCAGGAGTACTTCGAGCGTCTGCGCACCGAGGCAGAGCGCTGGGGCAAGCCCATGGCCGCCGTCCTGGGTGCCCTTATGGCCCAGGTCGACCTGGGTGCCGGCGCCATCGGTGGCAAGGATTCCATGAGCGGCTCGTTTGAGGACGAGGCCGGCGAGCTCAACGTTCCGCCGACCCTGATCAGCTTCGCCGTCGCCGTGGGCAAGGCCGCCCGCGCCGTCTCGCCCGAGTTCAAGGGCCTCACGCACCGCGTCGTCCGCATCGCCCCCGCCACCTATGGCGAGGACTACCGTCCCGACGCCCAGCAGCTGCTCGCCGCGTTTGACGCTGTCGAGGCGCTCACTGCTACCGGC
The DNA here is from genome assembly GCA_905216075.1 of uncultured bacterium. Taxonomy (GTDB): domain Bacteria; phylum Actinomycetota; class Coriobacteriia; order Coriobacteriales; family Coriobacteriaceae; genus Collinsella. The sequence continues at coordinate 1,251 of CAJMSO010000095.1, forward strand.
AACGCCCTGGCCATCTCCACGCCCGGCTACGGCTGCGGCGCCGAGAGCCTCTTTAAGATGTGCGTCGGTAACCAGATCGGTATCGAGCTTGCCGAGGATGTAGACGTGGAGAGCCTCTTCACCCCGCTCTACGGCAGCTTTATCGTCGAGCTCGCCGAGGATGCCGAGCTGCCCGAGGTCGCCGACGGCGTTGTCGTCGAGCCCCTTGGTACCACCGTCGAGGGCTATGTCATCGACACCGGCTCCGAAGTCATCGAGCTCGCCGAGCTCCAGAAGGCCTGGGAGGGCGGCATCGAGGGTGTCTTCGCCTACCGCAGCGCCGGCGAGACCCCCGAGGTCGAGACCATCGACTTCCGCGCCAAGAACATCCACGTGTACGCCGGCGCCAAGATCGCCCGCCCGCGCGTGGTTATCCCCGTGTTCCCCGGCAACAACTGCGAGTACGACAGCGCCCGCGCCTTCCGTGCCGCCGGTGCCGAGGCCGACACCTTCGTGATCAACAACCTCACGCCCGAGGCCGTCGCCGAGAGCACCCACGAGCTTGCCCGCCGCATCCGTGCAAGCCAGATCGTCATGATCCCCGGCGGCTTCTCGGGCGGCGACGAGCCCGACGGCTCTGCCAAGTTCATCACGGCGTTCTTCCGCGCTCCCGAGGTCACCGAGGCAGTCCGCGACCTGCTCAAGGCCCGCGATGGCCTGATGCTGGGCATCTGCAACGGCTTCCAGGCCCTGGTCAAGCTCGGCCTGGTGCCCTACGGCGACATCGTCGACGCCACGCCCGATGCGCCCACGTTGACGTTCAACACCATCGGTCGCCACCAGAGCCGTCTGGTGCGCACCCGCATCTCGTCCAACTTGTCCCCGTGGCTGTCGCAGTGCAGCCTGGACGACCCCTACACCGTCGCCATCAGCCACGGCGAGGGCCGCTTTGTCGCCAACGACGAGGTACTCGCCCAGCTTATCGCCAACGGCCAGGTCGCCACGCAGTACGTGGGCGAGGACGGCAAGCCCAGCATGGATCTTTCCGTCAACCCCAACGGCTCCGCACTCGCCATCGAGGGCATCACGAGCCCCGACGGCCGCGTCCTGGGCAAGATGGGCCATGCCGAGCGTCGCGGCGACAACCTGTACCGCAACGTGCCCGAGCATGTCCCCGGCGATAAGTTCATGCCAATCTTTGAGAGCGGCGTGGCCTACTTCGCTTAAACCTTTCCCATCGGGTACAATCCCTTCGGGTAACAACACCCGCCACCGACACATCCGGTGGCGGGTTCTTTTTTGCTTCGCGCATGTAGGAAGGACATCATGGAAAGCCGCAAGCCGCATCTCGCCACCCTGCCCGGACTCATCCTGGGCTGTCTTGTTTGCTGTGCACTCTGGGGATCGGCCTTTCCCTGCATCAAGATCGGCTACGCACTCTTTGGTATCCCGGCGCACGACAGCGCTTCGCAGCTGCTCTTTGCAGGTTTACGCTTTACGCTTGCCGGCGCCCTGGTTATCGTTGGGATGAGCGCGGCCCAACGCCGCCCTCTCATACCGCAAGCGCGCGACATCAAGCCCATCTTTGTCTTGTCGCTCTTCCAGACTATCGGGCAGTACTTCTTTTTCTATCTGGGCCTCTCGCGCGCCAGCGCCATGTCGAGCTCCATCATCGAGGCCAGCGCCAACTTCCTCGCAATCCTCTTTGCCGCCCTGGCATTTCACACCGAGAAGCTCAGTACGGCCAAGGTGCTTGGCTGTGCGCTGGGCTTTGCCGGCGTCGCGCTCGTCAACCTTTCGGGCGCAGATGGCACCTTTGGCTTCAGGCTCGATGGCGAGGGCTTTATCCTAGCCTCCACTGTCGCGGGTGCTCTTTCGACCTGCCTGATCGGTATCTTCTCGCGCGAGCACGACGGCGTCTTGCTTGCCGGGTGGCAGTTCTTGGTCGGCGGCCTGGTCCTCACCGCCATCGGCTTTTTGATGGGTGGCGCGCTCTCCCCCACAGCGATTGTCCCCGCCATCGCGCTCATCATCTACATGGCGCTTATCTCCGCGGTCGCCTACTCGCTGTGGTCGCGCCTGCTTGCCGTCAACCCCGTCAGCCGCGTCTCTGTCTTTGGATTTATGAACCCCGTCTTTGGTGTGGTGCTGAGCGCGCTGCTGCTCGGCGAGGGCGCTGGCACGAGCCCCGTTACCGTCATCGTTGCCCTGCTGTTGGTCTGCGGCGGCATCATCATCGTCAACAAACCCAAAAAAGCCTAGCGAGCTCACCTTTTTAGGGAGGGCATTCGCATACTTTAGCTTAATGGAGCACACTGGTTCTCGTTGATTTCGTACCGAGTCGCGGCGGCAGACGCCCGTCTTGCCGCACCGCGCCTGGGCATTATGGCCGGTGGCCCCCACAAACGCAAAAGGGGCGCATGACCATCGCAACGGTCGTGCGCCCCTTTTTTCTAGCGTATCTGAACGCCGGCTTTCTTCTTCTCGCGCTTTACGCGGTAGAGCTCCGCATCGGCAGCGCGAAGTAAGTCTTGCCAGGTATCGACACTATCGCCGACCCGCGCGTAACCGATGGACATCCGCAACGCATACGGCACCTCGGCACGAGCGAGCTCGTCGTCAATCGCCGAACACAGGTCTATGATGTCCTGTTCCGCCGCTGCCTTTTGGAGCACCACGAACTCATCGCCACCATAGCGTGCGATAAAGCCACCAGACGCCGAGCAGACTTCTTTGAGCGCAGCGGATATGACCTGAAGAGCGTGGTCGCCCTCCACATGCCCATAGCGATCGTTAATCTGCTTAAAGCCATCAGCGTCCATCATAAGCAGATATACATCTTCGGCCTGATCCACATTTGAAAAGAGCGACAGCATATAGGTCTCAAAACGGTTGCGGTTGTTGAGTCCAGTCAACGGGTCAGTAGAGATCAGTTGCTCCTGATAGACGATATAGAGCAGCAGGATGCTCAGCGTTATACCGACGCAAAGGCCCGGTACCGAAAACAAAACCTGGAAGGTACCGCCCACCAGAGCGGGAACCGCAAAAAAGGCGAGGGTGCGATAAATGGCCTTCTTTTGCAGGCTTTCGACTTTTCGAGCCTGAATAAAGGCATGCAAGGACGTATATATGACGTAGCAGTAGCTCACGATGGGCTGGATCATATAAGCAAAGCCGCGACGATATACGCCCTGTGCATCGATATAGAACATAGCGTGCGTCCAGTAGCTGGTAAATGCCAGCACGACCACCAATGCTGTTGGCAACGTTAAAAGTACCACCCTGTAGGGCGTGGTCAGGAGCCGTGAGCCCTGCATCGTCTCGGAATAGAAAAACCAAATGAGGCACGCGATGGCGAACAGCGAAAACGAGACCGCGTTGGAAATCCAGTTGGCCGTGATGCCTACAGGAGTGCTTACGCCGTCCGAGAGCGTCCAGATCATATCGAAGAAAATGTAGGCAGCAGACGTGTAGCCCAGCATGCTAAACAAAAGCTGCTGGGTGCTCGAGAACAGGGAGCGACGGCTTCGTACGGCAAGCCCGATAAGAATAATCATGCACAGCAGGAATATCTCGATCTTGAGTGCCTTAATCACTAGACGCCCTCCCTTCAATATCCAAGTGGCCAGAATCGCCCGAGTCGCGCCCAGGCGCCAAACACCCCTTTCTCCGCAGGGGTAAAGGGAATCATAGCAGAGCGCCCGAACGTCACTGCAGAACAGCCACCGTTCGGGCGCCCATACGGCGCGAATTGCACACGCCGGCTTGATTGACTCGCGTCGACGATTACTCGCCGTCGATGTCGGTCGCGACGGCCTCCTCAATAGCCTCGACGCCTTCGACCGACAGATCCTCTTCGCCGTGGCAGAACTTCTTATCGACCCAGCCGGTCAGAATCGGGGCCATGATTGCCGTGATGATGACGGCGGTGGCGATCTGCGCATACGCGGTGGGCGCAAGCTCGGCATAGCGTGGCGCGACCTCGGCAAGAGCAACCGGCGTGGTCATAGCCGTGCCGGCGATGGTGGAGCAGGCAACGGCGGCCTTGCCGTTGCCGCCGCACAAGCGCTCGAAGGCAAAGGTGATGGGGCCAACGATAAAGAGGGTGATGAGGCCCAGCAGGATGCCCGAGATACCGCCGGTGATAAAGCTCGACAGGCTCATGGACGCACCGAGTTGAAATCCGATGACAGCGATCGCGGGATTGGCGCCGGGGACCAGCAGGTTCTTGATAAACGGGAACAAGTTGCCCAGGACCATGCCGATAACAAGCGGCAGGATGGATCCGATGATGGTGCCGACGGGGATATTGGCGAGACCCGAGACACCGAGGATGATCATCGTGACGGCGGGGCCGGCCGTAAAGAACAGGATACCGACAGCGCCCTGCTCGGACTCATCGCCGAACTCGCCCATGATGCCCGTATAGAGTGCCATGTTGCAAAACGTAATGCCGCCGATGATAGACACGGAGCTCAGACCCAGGAAGTTGTCGTTAAAGAAATATGCCACTCCTAGGCCGAGAGTCGCTGCGACGACCAGCTTGGGAATTAGTACGACGATGCCGGTCTTGATGGCGCCCGGCGTGGACTTAAAGCTAATGCCCGCGCCCACGAAGAGCAGAATCGCAGCGACGATGGTATTGGAGCCACCGCGGCAGGCAGCCGTAAAGAAGCCGCCGATCTCAAAAACCTGCGGGCAGAAGGTGTTGAGCAAAAGACCGACGATCATCGGATAGATCATGATGTCGCCCGGGATGCGCGGGACCTTGAATTTCTTTTGCTCGTTGGCGGTTGCTTCCTGTGCCATGAAACCCCCATTTCCGCTGACGGGGTACAAAAGCCCACGTCACGCTTTGCTACAGTAAAGTTTGACCATGGTACCAGAAGAAGCAGACCGCCTCGGTGAGAAATTCGATTCGATAGGCCGGGACGATAACGCGTCCTGCTCCTATACGAGGCTCAAAACGATATAGAACACGATGCCCGAAACGCAGCACCACAACATCGACTTTGTCTTGATTGCCACCGCCACGACGCCGGCGGCCGCAATCCAGGGAACCAAGGCAGGCCAGAGTCCCGCGTCGAACGCGCCGGGGTTCACCAAGTCGTTGGCGACCAGCGCGGCAAAGGCAGCGGGCGGGATATAGCCTAGGGCCTCGATAATGCGGGGCGACAGGGTCCGCCCGCGCAAGGCGAACGCCGGCGCGATGCGAAAGAACGCGATAGCAGCCCACGACGACAGCCACAGAACCAAGAACTCGTTAACGGGCATCGCGGGCACCTCTTCCGTCAAATACAGCATCGCACGCCAGCGCAATGGCAATGCCGACCACGACGCTTGCCGGCACGGCAATATTCGCGAGGCCCAAGAACTTGCATACGGCGACGGACACCGCGCCCGAAACCGCCGCGACAACGTTACCGCGCGACAGCCGTTGCGAAAAGAGCAGGCAGATAAAGAGCGAGGTGCAGACAAAAGCTGCAATGGCGGTGGGAACATCGACAACGGCGCC
>CAJMSO010000096.1 GCA_905216075.1 uncultured bacterium
CTGCCGATACCATGGCTGACTATCTCGGCCGTGCTCTGGCACTTATCGCCAACGTGGTCGACCCCGAGATGTTCCTGATCGGTGGCGGCGCGTCCGCTTCGGCCGATGTCTACCTCGATAAGGTTCGCGAGCACTTTAAGCAATACGCGCTTTCCGCCTCGCGCGAGACGCCCATTAAGGTCGCTTCGCTCGGAAACGACGCCGGCATCATCGGCGCTGCCTACGTAGCCCTGCGCGCCGCCGGTAAATAGCTGGTGCAAGGGGGTCAGGTTACTTTGCACCAACATGGTGCAAAAGGGACGGCCTTGGCCCCCATGCCTGCCCCAAATTGTGCCGTGCCCCTTCCGTCTGCGAAGGCTCGGCGCCAGCGTGCTACCATAGCTACGTCCAAGTACACATATCAAGTGGAGGATATCCATGGCAAACGTTCTTGTCTTTGGTCACCAGAACCCCGATAACGACGCCATCATGAGTGCCGTCGTCCTGTCCCAGCTGCTCAATCAGGTTGAGTATGCCGGCAACACCTACGAGGCCTGCGCTCTGGGCCAGCTTCCGGCCGAGTCCGCCAAGCTGCTCGCCGACGCCGGCATCGCCGAGCCCCGCGTGATCGAGTCCGTCGAGGCCGGTCAGCTCGTCGTCCTCACCGACCACAACGAGTCTGCCCAGTCCGTCGCCGGCCTTAAGGATGCCACGGTCTTTGGCGTTGTCGATCATCACCGCATTGGCGACTTCGAGACCGCCGGCCCGCTGCACTACATCTGCCTGCCCTGGGGCTCCAGCTGCACCATCGTCACCAAGCTCGCCGGCGTGCTCGGCGTCGAGCTTTCCGACGTCCAGGCCAAGCTGCTGCTTTCGGCCATGATGACCGACACGCTCATGCTCAAGAGCCCCACCACCACCGATGTCGACCGCGCCGTCGCCGCCAAGCTCGGCGAGCAGGTGGGCGTCGACCCGGTTAAGTTTGGCATGGAGGTCTTCCTCACCCGTCCGTCCGGCTCTTTCACCGCAGCCGAGATGGTCGGCAACGACATCAAGATGTTCGAGCCCGCCGGCAAGAAGCTGCTCATCGGCCAGTACGAGACCGTCGACAAGAGCCGTGCGCTCGGCATGATCGACGAGATCCGCGAGGCCATGCGCGCCTACGCCGCTGAGAAGGGTGCCGACGGCATCGTCCTGTGCATCACCGACATCATGGAGGAGGGCTCGCAGGTCCTGCTCGAGGGCGAGACCGAGGCTGCTCAGAAGGGCCTGGGCATTGCCGACGAGCACGACGGCGTCTGGATGCCGGGTGTCCTCTCCCGTAAGAAGCAGGTCGCTGCCCCCATCATGGCCGCCTGCTAGGTTCTTTTGACCTAACACCGACGACCGGACCGCGGACGCCCCGCGCTCCGGTCGTTTTTTGTGCGCGGGGCCGTGTTGTCTATTGGACAGGCGTGCCCGTGCCGTTGAGCAAATAATGTTCAACCTATGGTTCCGCTTTTCGGCCGCGCTTGTGCGCTTGTCGCGCAGGGTAGGCTAGATGCAAGCGTAATACGTTGGAGCGCGGCGCCGCCACTTGGGCGGGCCGTGCTTTTTTAAGACGGGATCCATCCCGTGAAAGGAGCCGCCCATGGCAGCAACTGAGCAGCTGTTCAACGTCCGTGAGCGCAAGCGTTTTGAGCGTCACGACATTTGGGAGCGCATTGCCGAGAACGGCACGATTTCCGCCGCCGTCATGGTGATCGCCGCCATCGCCGCCGTCATTTGCGCCAATACCGATGCCTACGAGGCCATCCATCACTTTTTGGAGACCCCGCTGTATGTGGGTCTGGGCAACCTTACGGCCGGTCTCACCGTTGAGCTTTTCGTCAACGACTTCCTCATGGCGATTTTCTTTTTGTTGGTGGGCATTGAGCTTAAGTACGAGATGACGGTCGGCGAGCTCAAGAATCCGCGTCAGGCCATGCTTCCCATGCTGGCGGCCGTGGGCGGCGTCGTCGTTCCTGCCTGCATCTACCTGATCTTTAACCATGCCGGCGCCCGCAACGGTTGGGCCATCCCCATGGCAACCGATATTGCCTTTGCGCTGGGCGTGCTGTCGCTTTTGGGCAACCGCGTGCCCAACGGCGTGCGCGTGTTCTTCTCGACGCTCGCCATCGCCGACGACCTCATCTCCATCGCCGCCATCGCCATCTTCTACGGTCAGAGCCCCAATCCGTTTTGGTTGGGCGCCGCCGCGCTGGTGACCTGCGCGCTCGTGTGGCTCAACAAGACGCAGCATTACCGCCTTGCCCCGTATTCGGTACTGGGTCTGCTGCTGTGGTTCTGCATGTTCAAGAGCGGCGTACATGCCACGCTTGCTGGCGTCATCTTGGCCTTTACCATCCCGGCCAAGTGTGGTGTCAAGCTCGATAGCCTCACCGATTGGTTGGGCGAGTGCCTGCCGCTGCTCGATGACCGCTACGACGACGAGGCACACATCCTGGGCCAGCATGACTTTACCGTCTCGACCACCAGGGTCGAGCGCGTCATGCACCGCGTGACCCCGCCGCTCATCCGCATGGAGCGTCTGATCTCCACGCCGGTCAACTTTGTGATTCTGCCGATCTTTGCGTTCGTGAACGCACAGGTTCGCCTAGTGGGCGTGGACATGAGCACGCTGCTCACCGACCCGGTGACGCTCGGCGTGTACTTTGGCATGCTGCTGGGCAAGCCGATTGGTATCTTTGGCATGACGTTTGCCCTGGTTAAGTTTAGGGTCTGCGAGCTGCCGCATAACGTTAACTGGCACATGATTGCCGGTGTGGGCATTCTGGGCGGCATCGGCTTCACCATGTCGATTCTCATCAGCGGCCTTGCCTTCCCGACGGCCCAGTTTGAGGTTCTGGCTGCCAAGGCCGCCATCCTTGCCGGTTCGGTCACCGCTGCCGTGCTCGGTATGATCTACATGAGTGTGGTCTGCAAACACCCCGCGCCCAAAGACAAGTAAAAGCACATACAAGTTTGAAAACGCCGCCTGTGAACACCATCACAAGCGGCGTTTTAGTCATTGGGGACGTTCTTAAACGACTAGGTTTATTCCACCGTTCCGTAGACGGCGCCCCAGCCGTGGGCGGCAAGGGCGGAGTTGAGCTGGTCGCAAAGCGATTGGCGGTCGTAGTAGCCGGGCGGCAAAAGGTTGACGATTTCCATGAGGTCGGGCGCGAGGTCCAAGATCTCGGCCTGCACGATGAGATCCAGGCGGTCGATGGCGCGGCGGTCATAAAACAGTCCGTCGACCAGGCGCTGCAGGTCGCCGAATTCCTCGGCCTGGAACGATCCGTACTCCATAGTGCCTCCTTGGGCGCCCCACGCCGGCATGCGCGGCGATGTCGTAATTCATTGCGATGGACTTAATCTATCACGGCTTCATACCGTTGCGGCAGTGGCGGTCTATACTTAGACGAACTGCAACGTCCCGCTTCGCGAAAGGTCGCACCCATGCAGACGATCTACCAGAAGATGGAAACCACCGAACTCGATGCCGCCATCGAGGCGCTCAAAGCCGAGGTCGCCGAGGTCAAGGCCAAGGGCCTGGCGCTCGACATGGCCCGCGGCAAGCCGTCGCCCTCCCAGGTGGGCATCTCTCGCCCCATGCTCGATATCCTCAATGCCGATGCCGATCTGCACGACGGCAACGTCGACTGCTCCAACTACGGTTGCTTTGAGGGCATTCCCTCGGCACGCAAGCTGGCGGGGGAGTTCCTGGGTTGCCCCGCCGAGCAGACGCTCGTACTGGGTTCGTCGAGCCTGCTGATCGAGCACGACATCGCCGGCATGTTCTGGCGCTGCGGCTCGTGCGGCAGCGAGCCCTGGGAGGCTTACGAGGCCGCGCACGACGGCAAGAAGGTCAAGTTCCTGTGCCCGGTTCCCGGCTACGACCGTCACTTTGGCATCACCGCCGACCTGGGTATCGAGAATGTCCCCGTCGCGATGACCGACAACGGCCCCGACATGGACGAGATCGAGCGCTTGGTTGCCGCCGACGACTCCATCAAGGGCATCTGGTGCGTGCCCAAGTATTCCAACCCCACGGGCATTACCTTTAGCGAGGACACCGTGCGTCGCCTGGTCGAGATGCCCACGGCCGCGCCCGATTTTCGCATCTTCTGGGACAACGCCTACTGCGTGCACGACCTGTACGACGAGACCGACGAGCTCGCCAACATCTTTGACCTCGCTCGCGCGGCGGGCACCGAGGACCGCGTGGTGGCCTTTGCATCGACGTCCAAGATCACCTTCCCGGGCGCCGGCATCGGCTTTATCGGTGCGAGCCCCGCGGTCATCGCCGAGTTCTCCAAGCGCCTGAAGGCAGGCCTTATCAGCGCCGACAAGCTCAACCAGCTGCGTCACGTGCGTTTCCTTCCCACCATCGAGGCGGTCAAGGAGCACATGAAAAAGCATGCCGAGTTCCTGCGTCCGCGCTTTGAGGCCGTTGAGCGCAAGCTCACCGAGGGCCTGGGCGATACGGGCTGTGCCACCTGGACGCACCCCCGCGGCGGCTACTTTGTGAGCTTTGATGGTCCCGAGGGCTCGGCCCAAAAGGTCGCAGCGCTTTGTGCCGACCTGGGCGTCAAGCTTACGCCGGCTGGTGCCACCTGGCCTTATGGCAAGGATCCGCGCGACACCAACATCCGCATCGCGCCGAGCTATCCCACGGTCGAGGACCTGGAGGCCGCGCTCGACGTGCTGGTGCTGGCCGTCAAGCTCGTCGCTGCTGAGCTTGCTCGTGCCGAGCGCGCCTAACGCCTAGGGCCCCGCAAGTCCGCGCCCAGTACTATCAGCACTCTCGATTCGCAAAGGAGCGTATACATGGATTTGGGTATTTCCACCAACCCCACGCCGGAGCTCTACACCATCAAGGTGGCCGGCGAAATCGATATCTCTAACGCCGACAGTCTGCGTAACGCCATCGACTTGGCGCTCGAGCAGCCCACCGAGGCCGTTGAGCTCGACTTTGCCCAAGTGAGCTACATCGACTCGACGGGTATTGGTGTTTTGGTGGGCGCCGCGCACCACGCAGCCGATCACGACAAGCGCTTTGGCTGCGTTAACGTGCAGCCCCCGGTGATGCGCGTGGTTCAGCTGCTGGGCGTCGACCAGGAGATTTCGATCACGGCGGCATAATCTTTGCCCCCAAAAGGGCGTGCCGTTTGGCATATGTTTGTGATGCGCTCGGACGTTTTGGCGTCCGGGCGCTATACTTGACCGAATGAATAGACGAGTTCCGGCCGAATGGCGCGGTGCGGGCTCGACTCATATCGAGCCTTGGAGGTATGTGTGTTTGGTATTGGAGAGGGTGAGCTCGCGATCATCGTGGTCTTCGGCTTTTTGCTGTTTGGCCCGGATAAGCTCCCGCAGATGGGCCGCACGATTGGCCGTGCCATCCGTCAGTTCCGCGAGACGCAGGAAAAGATGACGGCCGTTGTTCAGTCCGAGATTATCGATCCGGTGAGCGAGGCCGCGTCGGCCCCGGTCAAGCCCAAGAAGGCTGCCGTCGATGATGATTCCGATGCGGACGAGGATGCCGTCGAGACGGCTGCGCCCGCAAAGAAAGAGACCTTTGCCGAGCGCCGTGCCCGCCTTGCCGCCGAGAAGGCCGCGAGCGAGGCTGCCGCCGAGGGCGAGGGTGCTGCTGAGGAGTCCGAGGCCGAGGGCGCCGAGCCTGCCGCTGCCGCCGAGCCTGTCGTCGAGCCCGAGCCTGCTGCAGAGCCAGAGTCCGAGCCCGAGCCGGCAGAGCCCACGACGGCCGATCTCTACGCCCGTCGTCCCCGCAAGCGCAAGGCCGTCGTCGACCAGCTCGCTCGCGAGCTCGAGGCCGAGGACGACGCCGCTGCCGCCGACGCCCCGAAGGGAGGCGATGAGTAATGCCTATCGGACCTGCGCGTATGCCGCTCTTCGATCACCTGGGAGAGCTCCGTCGCCGCCTGACCATCGTGGTCGTGTCGGTGTTTGCCGCCGCCATCGTGCTGTATTTCGCCACGCCTGTTGTGCTCGACATCCTGGAAGATCCCATCCGCTCCTTTGTGCCGGACGGTAAGTTCTACATCACTACCACGCTCGGCGGCTTTGGCCTGCGCTTCTCGCTGGCCATCAAGATGGCCGTGGTCATGTGCACGCCCATGATCATCTGGCAGATTCTGGCGTTTTTCCTGCCGGCGCTTCGACCCAACGAGCGCAAGTGGGTCGTGCCCACGGTGCTCGCCTCGACGGTGCTGTTCTTCCTGGGCGCAATCTTTTGCTACTTCATCATCATCCCTGCAGGCTTTGAGTGGCTCATCGGCGAGACCTCGGCCGTCGCCACGGCGCTGCCCGATCTGGAGAACTACGTCAACATGGAGCTGCTCTTTATGATCGGCTTTGGCGTGGCGTTTGAGCTGCCGCTCATCATCTTCTACCTGTCCGTCTTCCATATCGTTTCCTACGCGGCCTTCCGCGGTGCCTGGCGCTACGTGTACGTGGGCCTGCTTGTGGGCTCGGCTGTGATCACGCCCGACGGCTCGCCCGTCACCCTGGGTCTCATGTACGGCGCCCTGCTCTCGCTCTACGAGATCTCGCTCGCCATCGCCCGCGTGGTCATTACCGCGCGCGAGGGCAAGCAGGGCCTGTTTGTGAGCCGTCTGGACCTGTTTTCGGACGACGAAGAGGACGACGAGGAGTAAATCGGTATGCACGAGGTTGGCATTGTCAACGGCATAC
>CAJMSO010000097.1 GCA_905216075.1 uncultured bacterium
AAGCCTCATCGTGCTCATCATCGGCATGATCTACGGCAGTATCTCCGGCTATGTCGGCGGACGGACCGACCTCATCATGATGCGGATTGTCGATATCATCTATTCTCTGCCGGATATGCTGGTCATCATCCTCATCTCCGTCGTGCTCGATCAGGTGCTCGATCTGACCGGTTCGCCGCTGGCGAAGCTCGGCACGAATATGGTCTCCATCTTCATTGTCTTCGGCCTGCTCTACTGGGTCGGCATGGCGCGTCTGATCCGCGGCCAGATCCTTTCCATCAAGCAGAACGAATACATTCTGGCTGCCCGCGCCATCGGCGCGAAGCCGGGCCGCATCATCAAGCGGCACATCCTGCCGAACTGTCTTTCGGTTATCATTGTCTCGACGGCGCTGCAGATTCCCTCGGCAATCTTCACCGAGAGCAGCTCGCGGCGCGCCGGCGTGAGCTTTTTGGAATCGTTGATGCCCCAGATGCGCGGCTCCATCGGAAGACACACGGCACACACGGTCAAGGGCCCCGCTACCGAGCCACGGCCCACCTCGTCGACGCCCACGACCACGCCATCACCGCCGAGCTCATGCATAAGCTCGTACATGCCGTTGACGCGCTCGCGCTCGGCAAGCTCCTTGGCATGGCGCTTAAGGGCACGCTCGCAAGCCTTGATAACCTGCTGGCGCGGATCCTCGCGATAATGCTCCACGAGGGCGGGAATCTCCTCGAACGTGGCACTCGCCAGCTCGCCGGCAACCTGCGATGCCGAAACCGAGCTCGTCATGTTGGCCATACCAGGCCCTCCTTGCATGCAAATCAGATAAAAAGAAGGGCCACCCGAAGGTGACCCTTGTGTCCAAACGAGTGGACAGACGCTGCGATCTTCTTAGCGCTTCTCGGGGATGCGAGCAGCCTTGCCCACCTTGTCGCGGAGGTAGTACAGCTTGGCGCGACGGACGCGACCATGACGGACGACCTCGAGCTTGGCGATCTTGGGGCTGTGAAGCGGGAAGGTACGCTCAACACCGACACCGAAGGAAATCTTGCGGACGGTGAAGGTCTCACGGGCACCGGCGCCGGCCATGCGGATGACGTCACCCTGGAAAACCTGGATGCGCTCGCGGTCGCCTTCCTTAATGCGGTAGTGAACCTTGACGTTGTCGGCAACGCGGACCTGCGGGATGTCCTCGCGGATCTGCTGACGCTCGATTGCGCGGATGTAATCCATGTGCAATTCCTTACTCTTCTAGAGGTGCCGTACCACCTTGGCCGGCACGTAGTTGAACAAACGTATTCGAGTATACACGCCACAACCTTGGCTGCAAGAACTATTTTGCCCGTACGCAAAAAGACAAAAACACGCACTCTTTCTGCACCTATGCGCCGTCCGCAGCATCAGTCGTCGGCGTCGTCACGGTCGTTCCGGGCGCGATATAGCCGTATTCGAGCAGCACCGAAAGCGCATGCTGCTTCCAGGTGGCAAGCTCTTCGTCATTATAGTTGTCATGGACCCATTGACTCATCGCGTCTTCGGCGTCTTGGGGCACCAGGTCCTGGCTGTCCGCCATCAGGTACAGGATGCCCAAGATGTCGAAGTCCTGCTTGGTCATCTCTTCCTTGTTTGATGTGCTGATGAGGCCGTGATCGATGCCGTAGCGGCAGATATCGGTCAAAACGGTAACGAGGCCTGTAGGAATCGGCGAGGCATCCTTCGCGGCAGCGGGCGCGGTGTCTTCAGTCAATGCAGCGGCATCGTCGCTCGCCGGAGCAGACTCGGCCGCGTTCGCATCGGAAGCGGCCTGCTCTCCCTGGGCAGGAGCCGTGCTATCCGTCGTTGCCGAAGAATCCCCTGCGGATGCGGCAGCCGTAACGCTCACCGGTGTCTCCACGACGGTCGTCATCGGGTCAACGGGCGCGGGGTCGGCGACAACTTCGGCCCAATCGGAATACACGCCGTCAATAAAGGCGCGAACATGGAAGGTGCCCGGTTGCGAGATGGTCATCGTGCCGTCTGTCGCGACCGAAATGCCCTTGCTCTCGAGCTCCTGGGCCTCCCAGCTGCAGACTCTATCGACCTCCTTGCCCGTCGTGTCATAGACCGTAGCCGTCAGGCCTTCGATGCCGTTGAGATTTTCCTCGACCCCGACGACGGTCCGTGCCGAGCCCTCGAGTTTGATGCTGCCGTTAAACGGCTCGGGCGCCACGTCACTTACCTTATATTTGTAGGCCGCGGCGTCGATCTCGTCATTGGTCGAGACATGCCCGTTCACGTCCACATAGGTGTCCTCGGGGATAAAGTACTTTACGTAGGCGGTGCCGGCCTTTTTCCCCACCACGACCTGCTCGTGGGTGACAGGGTCGGTCTGGATCTCGATGACGTCGGACTTGCATTCCTTGCCCTTTTTATCGACCACGCGCCAGTCACCCGACGACTTCACAAAGCCGTAGTAATCAACATCGTCCTCGTCCCTTGCACGCACGCGATAGGAAGAGATGGGGTCTTCGTCTCCAACCGTAAGCCTTCGGGTCTTATCGGTCTGCAGCGACACGAGAATCTTGGAGATGGGCTTAATGGGCTGCGGCGTGCCCAACTGCGCATCGACCGTCACCGACTCAAACGACAGATTGGAACCCGTAATGGACATGGGATAGGTCGCGGCCATGTCATTGAGCACGTTGCACGTGCGCGGGGCGCCGCCGTTGCGCGAGGACACCTCGCGATCGGCCAGGACCGAATTCCAATCGATGGCGCGCACCATGTGGTTGTTGGTGCGATACGACCAGCTCGTCACGTTTCCGGCGGTGGTATCGTACCCGTCGTCGCCACGATGGGCGATTGAGCGCAGGAACAGGTTCTGCACGGCGTCGGTCGACTGATCGCCAAAGGTGGTGTAGAACGAGCGCTGGTCATAACCGGCGGTATGGAACTCCTGCACGGCGGCGTTGTCGTCGTAGCACTCGCCGTTCATGTTAAAGATGATCACGTCGAACGTCACGCCCACCGGCTGGTCATAGTCCTCGGACAGCGTCGTGGTAGAACTCGTTTGCTTGCTATTGACCTGCGTGTGCGCCGGGATCGTCATATTGACGGTGACAGACTGGTTGTCCGTTGTGGTAATCGACTGTTCCTCGGTCTTGCTCGCCTCCCACAACTGGGACATCGTGGTTTCGGCCGAAAACGACGTCTCGATCTCCTCGCTCGCTGTTGCGGGCACGCCCAGCGACTCCTTGAGGCTCACCGATGCGCCCCACGAGCCGCCTTTGGAATACGATGCGGATTCAGAAGTGCTCGTGCCGACCGTCTCCTCGGTACCGCGGGCGAGCGTGATGCTCTGCGAGGCGTCCTCATAGCCGACGTTAAGAGCCGAGGTAACGAGCTCCTGCTCAGTCTTAGAATCGACAAAGGAATAGCCCGGCGCGTCCTCGGGCGCACAGTTAAGCTTGTTCACGCTGTTGAGCTGCTGAACTCTAAAGTTATAGAACGCGATGCCAAAGCCATTGAAATCGTACTGGTAGGTGCCGCCGAGCTTGTCGACACAAGCAATGGTGGCATAGATGACGTCCTGCTCAGTCGTTTCTTTCGACAGTCCGTCGAGCGGCACGTTTTTACGGAAATCGGAGCCCTTCAGCTTGTGACCGATACAGCCGGCGATATCGTCGGTCAAGCGCTCGTAGACTGCATTGAGGCTTTTTGCAGATGTCAGACCACTCTGCTTCGATTTGTCGGCACCATCGGAATGCTCACCGTTGCCGCCCGAAAGCGCATCATACAGATAGATATAGTGACCCTTACCGAAGTCCTTCTCAAAGCCCTTGCCGGCGTGGTCCCAGTACAAAAAGTCCCCGGAGTCGTCGCCTCCACCATAGCCAAGGATGTTATAGGCTAGCGATGCCCAGTTGGGCAGCACCTTTTTGACGGCGGCCGTGTAAAACGAGACGTTGTCGTACATCGAGGTACGGCCCTCGAGCTTGCCGTCATCGATATCTACAAACGTGCAGTCGCGATCGTTGACCGTAATGGTGAGCGGGTTGACCACGTCGCCATAGAGCTCGTCGCGCGAATCATCCTGAAGGGCAAAACCGGCTGTCGGCATCCCGCAAAGCGCCGTGACCGCAACGACCACCCAGCACAGGGTCATCTGTGCCCCCCGACGCGCTCGTTGCAAATACCTGGTGAGGTTTTTCATCGCAGTCCTCCCGTCAGTTGCCAATGTATTGAACCAACGTAAAACGCCGCCGCGTCCACGGGGGGCGCGACGGCGCGAAGGGGGGCGTAAAAGGCGCAAATGGAACGCGACTCAGTTAAGCGGAACGCTTCGCCTCGAGCTTGGCCTGAGCGGCAGCCAGACGCGCGAGGGGCACGCGATAGGGCGAGCAGGACACGTAGTCCACATCGGCCACGTTAAACAGGGCCTTGATGGACTTGGGGTCGCCGCCGTGCTCGCCGCACACGCCAAAGTGCATAACGGGGTTGGTGGTGCGACCCTTCTCGACGGCCATGCGCACCAGCTCGAGTACCGCCGTGTCGATGGTCTCGAAGGGGTTGTCCTTCAAGATCTTCTTGTGCATGTACAGCGGGATGAACTTGGCCTCGGCATCGTCTCGAGAGAAGCCGAAGGTCGTCTGCGTGAGGTCGTTGGTGCCAAAGCAGAAGAAGTCGGCGTGCTGCGCGATCTCGTCGGCAACCATGCAGGCACGCGGCAGCTCGAGCATCGTGCCCACGGGAATATTGAGCTCGACGCCCTCCTCGGCGGAAACCTCGGCGATCACGCGCTCGATGACTTCGCGAGTCTGAACGTGCTCGGCCGTAATGGAAACGAGCGGAACCATGATCTCGGGACGCGGATCGACGCCCTCCTTGATGAGGCGAGCGGCAGCCGTGGCGACGGCGCGAACCTGCATGAGCGGCAGATCGCTAAAGACGACGGACAGGCGCACACCGCGCAGACCGAGCATGGGGTTCGACTCGACCATGCCATCGATACGGCGCAGGCGGGCACGCAGGACGGCAAGCTCTTCCTCGCTGGCGCCAGCGACTTCCTTCTTGGTGATGGCGACCTCGAGCTCGCGAGGATTATCCAGGAACTCATGAAGCGGCGGATCGAGCAGGCGAACAACTACGTCGCGACCGGACATGGTCTTGAACATCGCCAGGAAGTCCTCGGTCTGAACCTTGAGCAGGTCGGCAAGGGCCTGCTGCTTCACGGCCTCATCGTCGGACAAGATAAAGCTCTGGATAATGTTCTTGCGGTCGCCCAGGAACATGTGCTCGGTGCGGCACAGGCCAATAGCCTCGGCACCAAACTCGAGGGCGGGCTCGGCATCCTCGGGATTGTCGGCGTTGACGCGCACATGGTTGGCGTGGCCACAGGTCTCGTCCAGACGGATCTCGTCGGCCCAGGACAGGATGGTGTCCAGGTCGCCGGTGAGCTCGGCGGAGACCAAATCGACAGCGCCATCGACGACGATGCCCTGGGTGCCGTCGATGGAGATGACATTGCCTTCGTGCAGCACACGATCGCTACCCTCGATGCGCACGACCTTCTCGACGGCGTCGATGTGGAAGCGCTCGACGCCGCAGACGCAGGGCGTACCCATACCGCGAGCGATAACGGCGGCATGGCTCGTCTTGCCACCGTGGCTGGTCAGGATACCCTCGGCGGCGACCATGCCCTTCAGGTCATCGGGGTTGGTCTCCCAGCGAACCAAAATGACCTTGTGACCCTCGTTGGCACGCGCGACGGCATCGTCGCTCGAGAACACGACCTCGCCCACGGCGGCACCAGGGCTGGCGTTGAGGCCGCAAGCCAGAGCCTCGTACTTCTTGGAGGCATCGAACTGCGGATGCAGGAGCTGGTCGAGCTGCGCGGGATCGATGCGGCTCACGGCCTCCTCGCGGGTGATCAGACCCTCCTCGACCATTTCGATGGCGATGCGCAGGGCGGCGGTAGCAGTGCGCTTGCCCACGCGGGTCTGGAGCATCCAGAGCTTACCCTGCTCGATGGTGAACTCGATATCGCACATATCGCGGTAATGATCCTCGAGTGTCAGGAACACGCGCTCGAGTTCCTCACCTGCAGACTCGAGACCCGGAGTGTTCTTGAGGTCGGCGATGGGCTCGGTGTTGCGGATGCCGGCGACGACATCCTCGCCCTGGGCATTAACCAAAAAGTCACCATAGAACTCCTTGGTGCCGTCGGCCGGGTTGCGCGTAAAAGCGACGCCGGTCGCAGAGGTCTCCCCCTTGTTGCCAAAGGCCATAACCTGCACGTTGACGGCGGTGCCGAGCTCGTCAGAAATGCCATGCTGCTTGCGGTAGATGCAGGCGCGCTCGTTCATCCAGCTGCCAAAGACGGCCTGGATGGCAAGGCGCAGCTGGAGCTCCGGATCGTGCGGGAAGACGGGCTTGCCGTCGGCGACCTCGAGCTCGGGATACAGGGCGGCCTCGACGTTCTCGGAGAAAATGCCCATAAAGGTCTCCACGAGCTCCTGCAGGTCCTCGGCCGAAAGCTCGGAATCGACACGAGCGCCTGCGACCAGGCGTGCCTGGGTCAGCGCGTTCTCGAACAGGTCGGCATCGACACCCATAACGACGTTGGAGAACATCTGGATAAAGCGGCGGTAGCTATCCCAGGCAAAACGCGGGTTTTGCGTCTGGGCG
>CAJMSO010000098.1 GCA_905216075.1 uncultured bacterium
GATAGCCGCTGGCGAGCAGCGTGCCGATGATGGCGCTCTCCTCCTCGATGGTGGCATCGGTAAGGACCACAAAGACAAACGCCATGATTACGATGATGATGTCGAGCAGCGTCATCCACATCATGGAGTCGCCGTCTACGTCGTCGCGCGCGTAGCCAATGCCCTGGTTGGAATCGGCGTCGATCAGATCGTCCACGCGCGCATCGGCATCGGTCAGCGCCTCGACCATATCCTGCTCCGCATCGATGCGGTCCGCAGTGGAGAGGTCGCGATCGGTAAAGGTAAAGGAGTAGGTGTAGGCGGGCGCGCCGCCGACGTCCTCGAGCGCGGCAAAGCCAGCGTCGGTGACCTCGGCCACGCCATAGGTGATGGTGTTCACCGTAAAGTCGGAGTTGTTGAGGAACAGCGCCTGGCTATCGGGCTGAGTCATGACGCCGCAGATGGTGTAGGTGCGACCCTCGAGCTCGACTTTATCGCCCACGGACAGGTTGTTATTGGTGGCGAAGACACGGTCGATTGCCACCTCATCGTCCGTCTTGGGCTCCTTGCCCTCACAGTAGGACGCGATATCGACCTTGGTGCGGTGTGCGTAGGTGCGCAGCGTGCGCTTGGTGCCATCGTCGCCGGCGGTCTTTTTGATGATGGCGTCGATGGAGAAATTCTTGTAGAGCGTGACGCCGCCGACGTCGCCGGCAGCATCCTCGGCGGCCTTGAGCTGGTCTTTGGTGGCCTCGAAGGAGGTGGTCACGCGGCCATCCTCAATCGTGTACGCATCGCGCATGTCGTCGATAAGACAACCGATGGAATGCGCCGCGAGCAAAAAGCCCGAGGTGAGAGCGATGCTTCCGCACATAAGCAAAAAGATGCCCAGGTACTTGCCGATATTGCGGCGCAGCTCGCGCGGGAGACGTTTTGCGAGAGGTGTCATGGCGCCGCCTACCAATCGAGTTCGGCGGCCGCGACGGGCGACTCGTTGAGCTCATCCTCGACGATGCGCCCGTCGCGCAGGCGCAGCACGCGATTGGCCATGCGCGCGATGGCGGCATTGTGGGTGACAATGATGATGGTGCAGCCGTAGGTGCGGTTGACATCCTCCATGAGCTGCAAGATTTCCTTGGACGTCTTGTAGTCAAGCGCGCCCGTGGGCTCGTCGCACAGCAGCAGGCCCGGGTTTTTGACGAGTGCACGGCCGATGGCGCAACGCTGCTGTTGGCCGCCCGAGACCTGGCGCGGGAACTTGTTGCGGTGCTCGTAGAGGCCCAACGAACGCAGCAGGTCGTCGATGTTGAGCGGCTTTTTGGACAGATGCGCCGTGACCTCGATGTTCTCCTTGATGGTGAGATCGGGCACCAGGTTGTAGAACTGAAAGACAAAGCCCAGCTCGCGGCGGCGATACTCGCCCAGGTCGCCGGCGTTGAGCGTGGTGAGGTCACAGCCGTCCACCAGAATAGAGCCGGCATCGGCATCCTCCAGGCCGCCGATCAGGTTGAGAAAGGTCGACTTGCCCGAGCCCGAGGGCCCCAGCATGACGCAGATCTCGCCGCGATTGATGGACGTGTCGATGCCATCGAGTACCGTCAGGCGCGCATCACCGTCGCCGTAGTGCTTTTTGAGATCCTTAACCTGGACGTAGGCTTTCTGCGTTGCCATGGTATCCCCCATTGTTAGCCTCATACTACTTTATGAGCGTAATAGTAAACCTTGGCGAACTATTTTGGAGCGAGGCTTGGGATTTATTTCAGACTGGTCATTGGGGACGCTCTTAAATGACTAGCCGCAAGGGACACCCTTTCGCCACCCGGCAGTTAGGGACGTTCCTTTCCTGCCGGCAGATGGGGACAGTCCTTGCCGGCCCGGCCGGCGAGCCGGCGAATCGGCAAAGACTGCCCAATGGCTAGTCATTTAAGTCTGTCCCCAATGACCACTCTTGGTCGTTTAAGTCTGTCCCCAATGAGTATTCCAGACTAGCCATTGGGGACGCTCTTAAATGCCTAGGTGGCTAGGTGCGAGATTTAGCGCGTGCGAGGGCGAGGCCTGCGGCGGCGATGGCCACGGCAAAGAGCACCGTGACACCCAGATCGCAGGCGATATCGCCCAGCACGGCGGACGTCAGGTCCGCGGCGAGCGCCTTGCTGATCGCGTCGTTCACCCAAAACGTCGGCACAAAATGCGCAACGGTCTGCACGGCCGAGCCCATGAGCGACAGCGGCATCCAGGCGCCGCCCAAAAACGTCATGAGCATGCCGAGTAAGTTGCCCACGCCGTTGAGCAGCTCCTCGCGCGCGCCCAGGCTCGACAGCGCAAAGCCAACGGCCAGCGGCGTGCACGCCAGGGCAAACGTCGCCGACAGCGCCAGGCACACACGGCCCACGCCGACCTCGGCGACCGCGCCAGCAAAGCCCGCGACGCCCATCATGCTCGACACAAACCAGATACAGACGGTGAGCACCGCGGCGGCCGCGAACACGGCAAGCGAGCGCTGGCGCCCGGAGATTGGGCCGGCATCCATACGACGCACGCGCTCGGGCTCGTTCATGCCCGAAAACACCAGCCCCACCGACACGATGACCGACGAGATAATCGCGTACGCGCCAAAGTTGAAGTACGACTCGAGCGTGGCGGCGGCAGTCGAGTCGACCTTGACCTGCTCGATCTCGACCTCCGCGCGCTTCGCGGCAGCATGCTCAGCGGCCTTGGCAACGTCACCGTTAGAGGCAGTGGGTTCAAGTGCCGCCGCAGCACCCGCGAGCGAGATCCAGCGCGAGGCCTCGGCAGACGAAAGCGCCGCCGCCATGGTGCCGGCACCGTAGGTCACATCGAGCTTGGGCAGGGACTCCCCCGCGCGGGCAGCTGCAACGAGGTCGCCCTCAAACCCCTCCGGGATAAAGAACACGCAGTCGGCACTGCCCTTGGCGCTGTTGCTCTTGGAAAGCGCGTCCGCAAGGTCGTAGGTGTCGTCGCCGACGCCCGTGACCAGCTCAAAGCGCGAACCCAGATGCTTGGTAAGCGCACGCGAAAGGTCACTGTCGTCGCGGTCGACCACGATCACGTTGGCATCGTAGGGCTTATATTCGGTGAGCTGCGACGAGTTCCAGCTCACCGATGCCGCGATAAACACACCCATGAGCGAGATGAACACCGTGTAGATGAGCAGATAGAGCGGGTGCGCGAGCGCCATGCGAAGCGCAGTCTTAAAGGTGCTCATAGCGGCTCCTTCCAAAGATCAGCGTGGCGGCGGCAACGAACAGCAGCGCCATAAGGACCAGTGCGCCGGCGCGAACGGCAAAGGGGCCCAGGTCCTCAAAGAAATACAGGCGATTGAACATGTCGCAGATGAGCTTGACGGGGTTGAGCCAGCACTCGGCCGGGCAGGCGCGGGCGACGTCGTCGGCAAGCGCCATCGCCGGCTCGCCGTAGAGGCCGGCAAACAGGGCGCACGTGGTGGCGAAGCCCGTGAGGATGCCCGACTTGGACGCCTTGCTGCCCTTAACGGGAAGCGTGCCCACAAAGAGCCCCAAGCCCGTGGCGGCAAGCGCGGAAGCGGCACCGCCCACCAGACACAGCCCCTCGCGCCCGCCAAAGTCGACGCCCACGACCACGCGCACGTAGCCGATCGCAATCGTCATCGAGGCAAAGGAAACCAGCCACGAGCCCACAAAGATACCAGCCAGCGACGCCGTCTTGGAAAGGCCGCCCACGCAGCGACGCGCGCCAAGGCCCGACAGATTGGGCTGCAGATCGACGACGCTCAAGGCGGCAAACTCGGCAGACATCATCGCGACCAGGCCAAAGAGCGCGCAGTAGTAGATGACCGTACCATCGGGCGTGGTGCGTGTCAGGCTTACGCGGTGGGTGCCGCCCTCGAGCGATAGGGCGCGCGTAACCGCCTCCGGGTCGGCGAGCGCCGCCGGGTCGTCTTGGGCAATCTGGGACATGAGCTCGGCATTTTGCGTATACGAGCTTGCCACCGTCTCCAGAATGCTGCGGTCGGTGAGCACCGTCGACGCACGTGAGCTATCGTAACTCGATAGCAGCGTGAGTTTGGGCGTGCCCGCAGCGTCGACCGTATAGATACCCGCAACCTCGCCGGCCTTGAGCGCACGGCTCGCGTCGGCTGCGTCGTCGCACTCGTGGATCTCGAGCAGTTGGTCGTCGCCTTCCTTGGCAAGCGACGTCGCCACGTCCTTAAAGGTCGAGGCGTCCCAGGCCTCATCCGCTACGACGGCCACCGGCACCGGGTCGACCGTGCCGTCGGAGCTCAGGTTCGCAAACATAAACATGAACATCGTGGAAAGCGCGATGGGAAAGAGAGCGCCCCAGACCCACGTACTCGGCCGACGCAGCAGCGTCTTGACCGTGGTGATGATAGTGTTGAACATAGCTGCCCCCTAGTCGCGCAGCTCGCGGCCGGTGATCTCGAGAAACACGTCGTTGAGGGTCGGCGGCTCGCTCCACACGCGGCCGAGCGCCACGTCGGCGGCGCGCAGCGTGTCGAGGATGTCGACCAGATTGTGCGGACTCGCTTCGCAGGTGCAGACGAGCTCGCCGCCGGACAGCTCGACCGAAAGCACGTGCTCGAGGGCGCGCAGTCGCTCGACCGTAGCGGGCTCGACGGCGCCGACCTCGACGGTCACGCGCTCGCCCATCTGGATCATGCGCTTGAGCTCGTCGTTGGTGCCCTGCGCCAGCACGCGCCCGCCGTCCATGATCATGATGCGGCTGCAAATCTGCTCGACTTCCTCCATGTAATGGCTGGTATACACCACCGTGGCGCCCTCGTCGCGCAGACGGCAGATGCCCTCCAGGATGGCGTTGCGGCTCTGCGGGTCGACCGCCACCGTGGGCTCGTCAAAAAAGATGAGCTCGGGCTTGTGCGCGATACCGCAGGCGATGTTGAGGCGGCGCGCCAGGCCGCCCGAAAGCTTGCCGGGGCGGAACTTGGTGAAGTCGCCCAGCCCGACAAAGTCGATGGCCTCGTCGACCAGCGCGCGGCGGCGCTTGCGGTCGTTGACGTAGAGGCTGCAGAAATAGTCGATGTTCTCGCGCACCGTGAGCTCGTCAAATACCGCCACCTGCTGCGGCACCACGCCGATGCGTCGCTTGAGGTCGTAGCGGGTGGGCGTCATGGGCTCGCCGAACAGCTCAATGGCGCCTTTGTCGTAGGCAAGCAGCTGCAGAATA
This sequence comes from uncultured bacterium, assembly GCA_905216075.1. GTDB lineage: Bacteria > Actinomycetota > Coriobacteriia > Coriobacteriales > Coriobacteriaceae > Collinsella. The sequence continues at coordinate 5,182 of CAJMSO010000098.1, forward strand.
CAGTTGATGGACGTGGTCTTGCCCGAGCCGTTGGGGCCCAGCAGGCCAAAGATCTCGCCGGGGGCGATGCTCAGGTTAAAGTGGTCGAGCGCAATAAGATCGTCGTAGCGCTTGACGAGGTTTTCGACGTGGACAATGTCTGTCATGAGGCGGCCCTTCTGTTGGTTGCGGCCCGGTATGGTTGCATCATCGCAGGAGCGGGCGGCGTGCACCAGTGAGCTTTGTCACGAGTGCGGAGCTTGGTCGCGTGGCCCGCCGGCGCTCTGCTTTGCCGCGCGGGAGGAATGTCACGGTTGTGCAGGCGGTCCCTCCACCACGCGCGGCTTCGCGTACAATACCCGTATGAACAGGCTTTTCGACAAATCGATCGTGCTGGCGTGCTGCATCGCAGCCGCCACGGGCCTTGCTGTGGACGCTCGCCTGGTCGCGGCGTTTTGCCTTGGCGTTATTGCCACTTCGCTGGCCGAGGTCGCACAGGGAAACCGCGCCCGCCGTGCGGGCAAGGCCGCGAGTTACGCTTACATCATCGCGGCTGTCTTCGTGCCGCCGTTTGTGCCGTTTGCACCTCTCGCCCTCTATGACATCGCACGACGCGTGCACCGTGAGCGTGCCTGGACCGCACTGAGCATTGGCTCCGTCTTTACCTTTGCGCTCGTCGCGGACCTTCGCACCGACGCGCTCACTGCCCGAACGCTTCTGTTGACCGCCATCCTTTCGGTTGCCGCCACCTTGCTATCGCTACGTACCGCCCAGTTGGAGCGCGAGCAGCAGCGCATGCGCCGTACCCGCGACAAACTGCAGGAACGAGCCCTCGCGCTCGAGGCGCGCAACCGCAACCTTGCCGATCGTCAGGACTACGAAGTCGAGCTCGCGACGCTCGCCGAACGCGCCCGCATCGCGCGCGAGATCCACGATAACGTCGGGCACCAGCTCACGCGCGCCTCACTGCAGGCCGAAGCCCTGCGCGTGGTCCACGCCGACGAGCCCGGCGTCGCCGCCGATTTCGCCGACGTCAAACGCACGGTTGACGAGGCGCTCCAGCTCGTACGCACCAGCGTCCACGCGCTCAACGACAACGCTGTCGACCTTTCCGTGCAGCTCGAACGCATTGTTGAAGGCGCGCGCTCGGACGGCGGTCCGCAGATTGAGCTTGAAGTTATGACCGAGCATGCATCCGCAAACGTCGCCAACTGCTTTGCGGCGGTCCTGCGCGAGGCGCTCTCCAACACCATGCGCCACGCTTGCGCCCAGACCGTCACCGTACGGTGCATGGAGCATCCGTCGTTTTACCAGCTCATCGTTACCGACGATGGCGCGGGCGAGGTCCAAGCAAGCAGCCGCGGCGCCGCGGAGGGCATGGGGCTTACCTCCATGCGCGAGCGCATCGAGGCGCTTGGCGGCACCTTCACCGCCGGCCCGCGTGCCGGCGCCGGCGGCCGG
>CAJMSO010000099.1 GCA_905216075.1 uncultured bacterium
AGATGCGTCTGGATCCGCAGATGGCGGCGCTCGATTGCGTGCGTCATGTGCTTGCTTCGTCCGATACCGCGCCTGCTCGTTGCGTGATTGCCGGCAAGACCGTGCGCGTGCTCGATGCTGCGCCGGCTGATGTGTCGCTTGGCGAGGGTCAGGTTCTCGTTAAGGCCAAGCGTGTTTACCTCGGCCTTTCCGATGGCTCGGTTGAGGTGCTCGAGGTTAAGCCTGATGGCAAGCGCGCTATGGCTGCTTCTGCTTGGGCTGCTGGCCTGCAGGGTGCCGATCTTATCTGGGGTGTTTTGTCATGAGCAAGCTGTCTCCCGCACGCAAGCTTGCGCTCGATGTGCTAATGGAGGCCGATCGCCGCGGTATGTATGCGCGTGACGTGCTGTCCTCTCGCGCATCGGCCAAGGCTATTGACCAGCGTGATTCCGCTTTTGCCGCCCGCTTGGCGCTGGGTGTTGCCGCCACGCAGGGCATTTTGGACGAGCTGCTCGATCAGTTTCTCGATAAGCCTAAAAAGGTTGCGCCGCGTGTTCGCATGGCGCTTCGTATCTCGGCTTTTGAGATGCTCTATCTGCATACGCCGGGCCGCGTTGCTGTGAGCCAGGGTGTTGAGTTGGTGCGCAGTGGTGCTAAGTCTGCCGCTGGCCTTGCCAACGCCGTGCTGCACAAGGTCGCGGATAACGTTGAGGACTTTGCCACGGCATCCGATGCGGATGAGTCTGAGCGTCGTCTGGTTCGCCTGTCACGCCTGATGGGTCTGCCGCGTTGGCTTTGCGCTCGTATTATGGCGTCGTTCGATTCGCCTGAGGGAGCGCTCAACTTTGCCGGCAATCTGGCGCCTGCGCCGCTGGCTCTGCACGAGAACGCCTTTGCGACAAAGCCCGATCCGTATATCTCACAGCTCGTCGCGCCTGTCTTCCCGGGCTGCCATGCCCCGGTTGATGCCCAGGTTACCGTTGCTTCGAGTGTGTTTGAGCGTGCGGCTGCGGTGGCATCTGACCTCAACGCGCAGCTTATCGCCACAGCTGCCACGCGCCCTGGAAGCTGCCTTGAGATTGGTGCCGGTCGTGGCACCAAGACCTATGTGATGATGTGCCAGGCCGAGCGTGCCGGCTACGACCGCCAGCATACTGCACTCGATTTGCACGACCGCAAGTGCGACCAGAATCTCGCACGCCTGCATAAGGCGGGTATCAAGGGCGTTCGTACTGTCTCGGGCGATGCATGCGAGCTCGATGCGGTGCTCACGTCCTTTGATGCGATGCTTGGCGAGCCTGCCCTGTTCGATACGGTGTTTATTGATGCCCCGTGCTCGGGCACCGGTACCATGCGCCGTCACCCTGAGATACCGTGGCGTCTGACCGAGAAGGACGTTACGGCTGAGCTGCCCAAGCTGCAGCTGACGATGCTCAAGGAAGCTGCCGCGCGCGTGGCTGCCGGTGGTGAGGTCATCTATGCCACCTGTTCGGTTTTTGATGAAGAAAACACGCAGGTTGTGGATACTTTCCTAGCCTCTCCCGAGGGTGCAGGCTTTACCGTGGCGCCGCTCTCCGAAGCCCAGATTCTGCAGCTCCCCGAGTTCGCCCAGGCCAAGAGCCTCGTCACCCTGCACCAAAACGCTCGAGGCCTCTTCCAAAGCGTCCCCGTAAACGCAGATTCCTACGACGGCCACTTCTGCGCCAGACTGGTCCACAAGTAACTACTAAGTTGCGGTGAAATAGGGATTGAATAGCGGCTTCTGCCCGCCAAACAGTCCTTATTTCACCGCAACTCATAAGGATGATTTTTCTGGGACTGGGATTAATAAATCGGATATGAAAGTAAGCGGTTGGGTTTGGTAAGTTTCTGGATGCATGAACCGCTCGCAGATTTAATATTGAGGGGTTAAAATGATTGATCTTAATAGTTACAAGATTGACAATCCTGAAGATAATACTCAGGAAAATGAAGAGGTTGAGAATTCTTCGATTAAAAAGCGGGTAATTATTGGTGCCGGTATTGTTGCTCTGCTTATTGCTGGTTGTGTCGGTGGTTATGCTGGTTACAATTACAAGCAAGCATGTAGTGAACATAATCAGCAGGTTGAAGTTTTGTATTCAAAGGCTAGCGATAGTGTTGCTGCCTTTAAGGCTGATCCTGGGTTACTAACTTTTGAGAAACGTCTTGATACCATTAAAAATGCTCAAAATAATAAAGAGATTTTGAATAAAGAAATCTCTAATGACAGTTTTAAGTATGCGGATGGCACTTCCCCTGATTGGACGAAGTTGCTCAATAAATACGATTCCATTATTAAAGACTGTCGTAATGCTCAAAATGATGAGTGGAATACTTCTGTAACTGACCATGTTAATTTTGATGTAAATTCTACTGAAGATACTGACTCTCTCCAGCAGCATATTAATAGCCTTAATGGTCTTCTTAATGATATTTCTAATAAAGATAATCAGAAGCTTATTTTTGAAGATGCCAAAAAGGACTCTAAGAAGTTCATTGTCCAAATCAATGAACAGATTAGTCGTTATCAATCTCGTATTGATGATGTAAACAAGGCAAAAGCTGAAGCGAAGGCTCAAGAGGAAGTAACAGCACAAGCTCAACAGCAGACTTCTCAGCAGAATAGTTATTCTAGCGGTAGTAACTATTCTAATAATAATTCTGGTGGATCTTCTAGCAGTATTTCTTCTTCCAATAATAGTGGTGGTAAGTATGTCATTCGTCAATTAGATCAATATGATGCAGCTGGTAACTATATCGGATCTACTCATTGGTATAGCGATGGTACTCGTGATGATCCTTATGCTGCCGGTATGGGCGGATTTTAAAATATACTAATTTTTAAAAATAATTATCGACCCATAGCGCAAAGAAGCGGCCCCGCGATCGGAGTTGATCGCGGGGCCACGTTGTTATTAGTGGTTATGCGGGCAGTTGGCGCAGCAGCCGCTGGTGGCGTTGGTGCTGGAGCCGCCGCTTCGCTGGTCGGTGTTGTAGAAACCGCTGCCTTCGAACTTAATGCCGCTGGCCGAGAACGTCTTGGATGCCGGGGCGCCGCAGCTGGGGCATACGACCTCGGGCGTCTCGGACATGGGGTGTTCAACCTCAAACACTTTGCCGCAGCTCGTGCACTTGTAATCGTAGCGCGCCATAATACTTCCTTTTCAGCACAAAGCGGGCAGATCGCTCTGCCCGCAAAAATTCAAACAGCTGTAACTGTACCCTATATCGGGGGTTTTATCACGCTTCGCCCCAGAATCTATGGGTGCTGCGCAGGAGCTTCGCAGTTTTCTCCTCGGCTGCCGTAACGTCGGCCTCCTCAGCCTGCCATGTCCAGTTGCCCGTGGCCACGCCCGGCACGTTCATACGTGCATCGTCGCCCAGCCCCAGCACGTCCTGCAGCGGCATCATAACGAGCGGAGCATCGCTTGCCAGGGCATTGCCCATGAGCTCGCTTGCCAGTTCAATGCCGCTCGGCTCGTCGCCGCCCGCAAAGGAGCGCGTGCACCAGCCGGCGAGCGTCGAGGTGTCGTGCGTCGAGGTGTACAGGATCTTGCCCGGTGTGGGATGAATTCCGCAGCGAACGTCGTAGTCGCTGAACTCCAGTACGTCCATGCCTGGGAAGCCGCAGGTCGAAGCCATCGCACGAACGCCAGGCGTCAGATAACCCAGATCCTCGGCAATAAAGTTGAGCGGACCCAGCTCGTCGTAGGCCGTTTGGAACAGGTCCTTGCCCGGGCCAGCCAGCCAGCGGCCGTCGGCACAGGCCTTGCCGGCAGGGATGCTAAAGTAGCTGTGGAAGCCCAGGAAGTGGTCCAGGCGCACTCGGTCGTAGAGCGCGAACGCACGACGCAGGCGATCCATCCACCAGCTATAGCCGTTCTGTTTCATGTGATCCCAGCGGAAGGTGGGGTTTCCCCACACTTGCCCCTCGGGCGCAAAGTTGTCGGGCGGCGCACCCGAAATCTCAATCGCCTTGCCGGTATCGGACAGCCAGAAGTTCTCGGGTTCGCTCCACGCATCCGCCGAATCGTCGGACACGTACATAGGAATATCCCCGATAACCTCGATGCCCTTCTTGTGCGCGTAGTTCATGAGCTCGCACCAAGCCAGGTCAAAGCGGTACTGCATGTACGCCTGAAGCTCGGCCTCGCTGTGGAAGCGCTTGTCGTCGATCAGATGCTCGTTGTATCGCGCGACATCTGCCGGCCAATCATGGCGTGACTCGCCCTCAAAGTACTTCTTAACGGCCATGTAGACGCAGTATTTCTCGAGCCAATCGGCATTGCGATGTTTAAACGCGGTGTAGAGCGGATCGGCATCCTCGCCTCCGCGGGTCTTCCAGGTCTCAAAGTCGGCTGCCAGCTCCTCGTGGCTCTCGGGTAGCAGTTCGATATTGCCCGCAAAGGCCGAAGGACCGGCGTAAGGGGAGCGGAAGAAGTCCGTGGGGTTGACGGGGAGAACCTGCCAGTAGCGCATGCCCATGGCGGCCAGATGGTCGATAAAACGACGCGTGGGCGCGCCGATCGTACCGGGCTTGCCGTCGTCGGTCGGCACCGATGTGATATGGCACACAACACCCGCACCGTGATCGAGCGGCTCCTGCAGGCGCTTCTCGGCATGGTGATAGATGATCGACGAGCCCAGCGGATACAGATCGAGCGTGACCGTACCGTTGTGGATCTCGCACTCGTGACCACTAATCACATCGCTCGCGCATTCGCCGAGCGCCGGAATCGTCACGCGGTGTGAATTGCGCAGGCTGCGGTTGATGATGACGGTCGCGGACTCGCCGTCGTTACCGGTGCGGTTGTAGGCCAGCACTTCGTCATTGAGCGCGAAGGCCTTGATTTCGCCGTCGATCATAAACGGCAGCGCGCGGCGTACAGCAGATGCGTTCTTGACGATCGCAAACGTATCGAAGTCGTGCAGGTTTTCCTTGGTCGGCATGGTGCGGCGATTGCCCGGATCGGTGAGACCCTCCAAGCCGTACTCGTCACCGTAATAGATTGAGGGAACGCCCGGGAACGTCATCTGCATGAGCGTCGCCAGCCAAAAGCGGCTCTTGGCCAGGCCCATGGAGTTCTCGTCCAGGCGCCATTTGCTGCGCTCGCTCTCGGGCAGCTGCGACTCGTCGGGGCCGCCGCCGAGCACCGAGATAATGCGCGGGCGGTCGTGGCTCGACAGCAGATTGAGCGCGCAGGATAATGCCTCGCGCGGGTAGTTCTCGCGCAGGGTCTCGATATCCTCGGCAGCCTGATAGGCGTTCTTGTAGCCCATCAAAAAGCCGATGACCATGTCGCGGAAGGGGTAATCCATAGCAGAGTCAAGCTCGGAGCCCTGCAGGTAGCGGCGCAGATGACCGTAGCTAATCTTGTTGGAAGCGTCTTCCCAGACTTCGCCGAGCAACAGTGCGTCAGGCTTTTCGGCAAGTACGGCCTTTTTGATCTCGGTCAAGAAGTCGTCGGAAAGCTCGTCGGCCACGTCCAGACGCCAGCCATGGGCGCCAGCGCGCAGCCATTTGCGAATCACACCGTCCTTGCCCAGGAGCCGCTCGCGTACCAGCTCGGAGCTCTCATTGATGGCGGGCATATTGCCCACGCCCCACCAGCAGTCGTACGAACCGTCCTCATGGAAATAAAACGCATCGCGCCACGGCGAATCCTTGCTCTGCCACGCGCCCACGCCGGGGTAGTTGCCGTAGCGGTTGAAGTAGATCGAATCGTCGCCAGTGTGGTTGAACACACCGTCGAGAATGATAGAAATGCCCAGCTTCTCGGCCGCCTCGCACAGCTCGGTAAAGTCCTGCTCGGTGCCCAGAATCGGATCGATCTTGGTGTAATCGGCGGTGTCGTAGCGATGGTTGCTCGCGGCTTCAAAAATGGGGTTGAGGTAGATGGCCGTAAAGCCCAGCTCGGCGATGCGAGGCAGGTCTTCCTGGATACCCTTGAGCGATCCGCCGTAAAAGTCCCAGGTCTTGATGGAGCCGTCCTCGGCGCGCTCGTACACAGGCGGCTCGTTCCAGTCCTCGACCATGCGGCGCTGAATGCCCTTACGCGGTTTTTCGACCTCGGCCAGCGTGCGCTCGCGCCAGTGCTCGTCGCGGGCATAGCGATCGGGGAAGATCTGGTAAACCATACCGCGCTCGTACCAGGTGGGACGGTTCTCACGGTGTTTGTAGACGGTGACCTGGAATGACGGCACCTCAGCGTAGTCGTAGGTTACGCCTTCGCCGCCGGTGCGGCCCTGTGGTGCGCCCAGGCGAACCTCGGGCTGGCCCTCGATATTGCAGATGAAGCTGTACCAGATAAGACAGGGCTCGGTGCACTCAAGCTCTACGGTAAATATGCCGTCGCCCTCGTGCGTCATAGGATACCGAGACTCACCAATCTCATCGACCCAGGTGCGAAGCGTAAGCGTTGCCTGCGCGGGATCGGCGTCCTCCAGAATCACGGAGAGCGAAAGGGTTGTTCCTGTGGTCACAGCGCCAAACGGAGTGCGAA
>CAJMSO010000100.1 GCA_905216075.1 uncultured bacterium
GGCCCCGGCCTGCGGTGACGTAGGTGGCAGTTCTTGGGCATCGCTTGCTGGCGGGGTTCCTTTGCTGAAATGGACTTGGCCGAAAGGACCGCTGGTCCCGGTCGCTGGTTCGCGCTTTGCGCGAACTCCGCGCTACTGGGGGTTCGTTAGGATTCCGCCGCTTGGCCCGTCGCCTCGCCCCGGTTCAGCATCGCCCTCAGTTTCTCGAAGCTTTCCTCGCTCAGGCAGTGCTCCATGTGGCAGCCCTCTTGCGACGCGACCTCAGCCGAAACACCCGCATCCTCCAGCAGCCCCACGAAAAAGCAGTGACGCTTCCACATTTGGCGAGCGACCTCCAGACCACGCTCCGTCAGATGAACGTCGCGCTTGCCCATTTCGACATAGCCGCTGTTCTCCAGCGTCGCCATGGCTTTAGAGACGCTCGCCTTGGTTACGCCGAGGTACTCCGCAACGTCGATCGAGCGCACGATGCCCTGGCGTTCCGACAGAACGTAGATCGATTCGAGATAGTCTTCTCCGGATTCACGCAGGGCCATGGGCCGCCTTTCGCGATGATTGCTAGTTAGCCTTTGGATACTTTCCACGGCTAACTTTACCGCAAAAGTTGCCCATGTCTTACTACTTTGTCTAAAAGTTAGCCGTGTTTCACAAAACGTGCGGGACGAAAACAAAATGGGAACACGCCCCGCAAGGAGTGTCCCCAAGTGCCGAGCCGCAACTATAGCAGTCCAAAGTACTTCGCGGCGTTGTAGATCCCATCGTCGTCCACGGCGGTCGTTACGTAGGTCGCTGCGGCCTTCACGGTCTCCTGCGCGTTGCCCATGGCCACACTTGTGCCCACGGCCGAGAACATCGACAGGTCGTTCTCGCCGTCGCCAAAGGCAATCGCCTCGCTCGCGTCGATGCCTAGGCGCTCCAGCGTCGCCGCAACACCCAGGTCCTTACCGCCGTTAGCGGGGATAATGTCGCAGAACAGATCGCACCAGCGCGTAGTGAGCGAATGCGACACCGCGTCGGTCACGATATGCTCGTCGGCAGGGTCCACAAAGGCGCAAAACTGGTAGACCGGCGCGTCAAAGGCGTGCTCAAACGGCTCCTCGTGGTAAACGATTCCCGCGTTGCTGCCGGCCGTCACCACGCGCTCGGACAGGCGGTTCACAAACGAGTTCTCGCCCTGCATACACAGCGAGTCATAGCACCCCTGCGCCACCTGGTCCACAATCACCGCAACGTCGTCCGGATCAATCGGGCAGCTGCGGTAGACGCCCTTGGCATCAAAACAGTGCTGGCCCGAAAGCGTAATGTACGCATCCCAACCAAGATCGAGCAGCCAATCCGGCATCTGGTAGGTCGGACGGCCCGTGGCGATCACGCACGCAATCCCCTGCTCGCGAAAGCTGTCGAGCACCTGCTGCGCCGACGCCGGAATCCGGTGGGTCTTAAAGCTCAGCAGCGTACCGTCGATATCGAAAAACGCGGCTTTGATCATTCTCGCCTACTCCTCGCCCTCGAGCTTTTCGCTTGCCTCGAGCCACGCCATCTCCAGCTCGTCCATGGCAGCGTGAGCCTCGTCGATCTTTGCCTGCTGCTCGCCGAGCGCCGTGTAGTTGGTGGGATCGACTTGGGCCATCGCGGCCTCGGCCTCCTCCACGCGGGCGCGCTGCGTTTCCATCTTGCGCTCGAGCGAGCTCACCTCGCGGCGGAGCTTCTGGCGCTCGGCGTTGGACAGGCCGTTGGGCTGACCGCTCGACTTGGGCTTTTCGGCCGCAGCTGCCGCGGCACCGGTGTCGAACGTGCCGGTCTTAGCGCTCGGCGCGCCCACGGGCTCGCCCTCGGCGGTAGCGTTGCACAGGCGCAGGTACTGGTCCACGCCGCCGGGCATATGCGTCAGGTGGCCGTCGAGCAGCGCCCACTGCTGGTCGGTCACGCGCTCCATCAAGAAGCGGTCGTGCGTCACCAGGATCAGCGTGCCGGGCCAACCGTCCAGCAGATCCTCGACAATCGCGAGCATGTCGGTATCCAGGTCGTTGCCGGGCTCGTCCAGGATGAGCACATTGGGCTCGTCCAGGATTGTCAGTAGCAGCGACAGGCGACGGCGCTGGCCGCCCGAAAGATCGCCGATGCGACTCCAGAGCTGCTGCGTCGTAAAGCCCAGACGCTCGCAGAGCTTCTCGGGCGAAGTCTCCTTGCCGTCGATGACGTAGTACTTCTTATAGTTGCTGAGCACCTCGCGGATCGTGTCGCCCATGTAGGGCTTGAGTTCCTCGAGCTGCTGCGACAGCACGCCAAAGCGTACCGTCTGGCCAATCTTCACGCGGCCGCGCGTGGGCGCAATTTTACCCTGGATCACGTCAAGCAGTGTGGACTTGCCGGCGCCGTTCTCGCCCAGCAGGCCATAGCGGTCGCCCGCACCAATGAGCCAGGTCACGTCAGAGAGCACCTGCTTGGGCGCGCCATCGGTATCCGCATAGCCAGCGTCCACGTCGACCACATCGATAACCTGCTTGCCCAGGCGGCTCACGGCTAGGCGCTTGAGCTCCAGCTCGTCACGCACGGGCGGCACGTCGGCGATCAGCTCACGAGCGGCATCCACGCGAAACTTGGGCTTGGTGGAGCGCGCCTGGGCACCGCGGCTCAGCCACGCGAGCTCCTTGCGCGCCATGTTGCGACGGCGCTCCTCGGTGACGGCGGCCATGCGATCGCGCTCCACGCGCTGCAGGATATATGCGGAGTAACCGCCCTCGAAGGGATCGACCTGGCCGTCGTGGACCTCCCACATGCTGGTGCAGACCTCGTCCAAGAACCAGCGGTCGTGCGTGACCACGAGCATCGCGCCCTGGCCGCGCTGCCAGCGGGCCTTTAAGTGACGCGCGAGCCAGTTGATGGTGCGCATGTCCAGGTGGTTGGTGGGCTCGTCGAGCATAAGCACGTCGTAGTCGCCGATCAACAGGCGCGCGAGGTCCACGCGGCGGCGCTGGCCACCCGAAAGCTCGCCCACCGTGCCCTCCCAGGGCACATCGCTAATAAGACCGGCCAAGATCTGGCGCGTACGAGGGCTCGAGGCCCACTCGTACTCGGGCGTGTCACCGACGACGGCATGGTGCACGGTATCAGTATCGACCAGATTGTCCTTTTGGCCGAGCAATCCGATCGTGGTGTCGCGGCGGTGCGTCACGCGGCCGTCGTCGGGCTCCAACGTGCCGGCGAGTACGCTCAGCAGCGTCGACTTGCCGTCGCCGTTTTTACCGACAATACCAATACGGTCGCCCTCGCCCACGCCGAGCGTCACGCTATCGAAAATATGCTTGGTGGGAAACTCTAGGCTGACGGAATCGCATCCCAAAAGAATCGCCATATGCCCTGCTCCTTCGTAGAAATTCAACGTTGTCCATGATAGCAGCGAAAAGGCGGGCCGCACACGACACAAAAAGGCGGGGCATCTCCCGCAAGAGATGACCCGCCTCTCCAATCAGTCCCGCGGCAACCGTGGCCGCCGCGGGCCTCAAGCATGTCCCGGACTAGGAGAACATGCCGGTGAGGTAATCATTCAGCCGCTTATCCTTGGGCCGTTGGAAAATCTCGTCGGTCTCGTCGTACTCGACCATATCGCCCATGTAGAAGAACGCCGTGCGGTTGGACACGCGCGACGCCTGCTCCATGTTGTGCGTCACGATGACGATGGCGCGGTCGGCAACAATCGATGACATGAGGTCCTCGATCGCCAGCGTCGAGATGGGGTCGAGCGCCGAGCAGGGCTCGTCGAACAGGATCACGTCGGGGTTGAGCGCCAGCGTGCGCGCGATGCACAGACGCTGCTGCTGGCCGCCCGAAAGCGCGTAGGCGCTCTTGTCGAGCTTGTCCTTGACCTCGTCCCACAGCGCCGCGCCGCGCAGACTCTCCTCGACCATGCGGTCGAGCTCGTCGCGGTCGGTGATGCCGTGGCGCTTGGGCGCAAACGTGATGTTGTCGCGAATGGACTTGCGGAAAGGGTTGGGCTGCTGGAACACCATGCCAATGGAACGGCGCAACTCGTACGTATTCTCGGTCTTGGTGTTCACGTTGCGTCCGCGGTAGTTGATCTCGCCCTCCACGCGGCAGCCACGAATCTCGCGATTCATGAGGTTGAGGCTGCGCAAAAAGGTCGACTTGCCACAGCCTGAAGGCCCAATGAGCGCCGTGATCTCGCCCTTGTGAAAGTCGAGCGACGTATTGTGCAGCGCATGGTGGTCGCCATAGTACACGTTGACGTCCTTGGTGGAGAGCACGACCTCGTCGCTCACGGCTTTGCCGCTCACGCGCACGCGCTTCTCGCTCTCCCCCACACTCGACAGGAAGTCCTGGGTCTCGGACGATGCCGCTTCAGTTGCGGGCGTTGCATTCATCTCGCTCATTCGGCCGTCATCTTCCTTGCCAGTTGCTTGCCCACGATGCGGGCGATTACGTTAAACAGCAGCACGCAGATCATCAGCAGTGCCGCGGTGCCCCAGACGATCTGCTGAGCCTCGGGGCTGCCCTCGCCGTAAATCTTGTAGATGTGCACGGCGAGCGACTCGCCGGGACGGAACACGTTCCAGGCGCAGGTGGGGCTCGACAGGTTAAAGCTCAAAAAGTTCAGGCGAACCGGCGAGCTCATGCCCGAGGTAAAGAGCAGCGCTGCGGCCTCGCCAAACACGCGGCCGGCCGAAAGCACGATGCCCGTCACGATGGCAGGCATGGCCTCGGGGATCAGGATGTGCAGCGTGGCCTCCCAGCGGGTAAGGCCCATGGCCAGGCACGCATCGCGCTGGGCCTGCGGCACGTCCTCGAGCGCCTGCTGAATCACGCGCACCAGGATGGGGATGTTGAACACGGTGAGCGCGACGGCGCCGGAGATGATGGAGTACTTCCAGCCCAGCTGCACCGAGAACACCAGAAAGCCGAACATGCCGACGACGATGGAGGGCAGCGAGGACAACGTCTCGATGGCAGTGGAGGCGATGTCGCGGATAGGGCCGTTCGGCGCGTACTCAACCAGGAAGACCGCTCCGCCCAGGCTGATGGGCACCGAGATGACCAGAGTAATCAGCAGCAGATAGAACGAGTCGAACAGCTGGTAGAGCACGCCGCCCTGGGTTCCGTTGGCGCGCGACGGCTGCGTGAGAAAGCCCGGCTGGAACAGCGTCGAGATGCCCTCGAACAGGATATAGGCCACCATGGAGACGACGATGAGCATGACGATGGCGACGATCGCCGTCAACACGCCCGTGGCGAAGCGGTCCTGCTTTTGGACACGCCCGAGCCTCGCCTCGTCGATGTGGATACGCGTGCTAGCCACGAGCCTTCGCCCCCTTGCGGCCGATAAGGTGGATGATCAGGATGAAGATGAGGCTCATGCCCATCAGCAGCAGACCGAGCGCCCACAGAACATCGTCCTGGGCCGAACCCTCGGCATAGACCGCCATGGACGTGGTGAGCGTGGTGGTGATGGTGGACGCCGGCGACAGCAGCGACGTCGGCATGGCCTCGATGCCGCCGATGACCATGCGCACGGCGAGCGTCTCGCCAAAGGCGCGGGTCATGCCCAAGATAACCGCGGTCATGAGCGACGGCATGGCGGACTTGAGCACCACGTGCCAGATGGTCTGCCAGCGGGTGTAGCCCAGCGCGAGCGAGCCCTGACGGTAGCTGTCGGGCACGGCGCGCAGACCATCGACCGAAAGCGTCGTCATGGTCGGCAGGATCATGACGGCCAGCACGATGGCGCCGGGCAGGATGCCCAGGCCCGTGCTCACGTGGAAAACGCTCTTCATAAGGCCGACGACCACGTGAAAGCCAATCAGGCCAAAGACGACCGAGGGAATGCCGGTCAAAAGCTCAATAAGCGGCTGAAAGATCTTGGAACCAAACTTAGGCTGGATCTCGACCGCAAAGATGGCAGAGCCGATGGCGATGGGCAGCGCGATGAGCGTGGAGAGTACCATGACCGCAAACGAGGTGACGATCAGGGGCAGGGCGCCGGTATAGGGCAGACCGTTTTCGGCTGTGTTGGCCAGGTCCCACTTGGTGCCGGTGAAGAACTCGACAACCGAAACGCCATCCTTGAGAAAAGCCGAGAGGCCCTTTTGGGCGACCATGAAGATGAGCGCGGCAACGACAAGCGTCACGAGCGCTACGCACGCGCCCGTGACGCCCAGGCCCACGTTCTCAAGGTCGCGCTTTGGCAGCTGTTTTGCCATTGCAAACCTTTCCGGGGCGATTACTTATTTAGCAGAGACCTTGCCGCTGGCATCCTTGACGACCTTCATGGCAGAGACGGGGATAAAGCCCTGCTCCTCGACGAGCTTGCCCTGGACGTCGTCGGAAAGCATGAATTCCAGGAAGGCCTTGGTGGCGTCGTCGGCGTCCTTTGCGCAGTACATGTGCTCGGTCGCCCAGATCTTAAAGGAGTCGTCGGTGACGTTTGCGCTCTTGGGCTCGACACCCTCGACCTTGACGGCGTTG
>CAJMSO010000101.1 GCA_905216075.1 uncultured bacterium
CCGGCAGCCTCGCTCCACAGGCGGCGCACCGTCGCCCAGGTGTCGCGGGGTTTCTCGTCCTCGTCCTCGTCGTCCACATCGCGCATGCGCTCCGCCTCAGCGCAGGCGCGCTCGTCCTCGGCGCGCTCGTTTTCCTCGTAGAGCGCCTGGCGGCGAGCCTCGCGCTCCGCCGCTGCCTTGGTGGCTTCGTCCAGGTCGGGCGCGACGCCCGTCTCCTCAACTGTCTCTGCAACCGCGGCATCATCGGCGATGCCCTGCTTCTTGAGCTCCTCGGTCATGCTACTCACCTCCCTTCATCTGCGATTCCGCGATAGCGCGGTACACCTCGCAGGTCTCCATGAGCTTGTCGTGCGTGCCAAGGCCCACGATCTCGCCATCCTTGAGCACCACAATCTGGTCGGCATGCAGAATGGTCGAGATACGCTGCGCGATGATGAGCACCGCGGCATCGCGCGTCTCGTCCTGCAGCGCATGGCGCAGGGCGGCATCGGTCTTAAAGTCCAGGGCCGAAAAACTGTCATCGAAGATATATAGATCGGCATGCTTCATGAGTGCGCGGGCGATCGCCAGGCGCTGACGCTGACCGCCCGAGAAGTTCGTACCGCCCTGGGATACCGGCGTATCGAGTCCCTGCGGCTGGTCGAGTACAAAGGTGCTCTGGGCAACCTCTAACGCATGGAGCATGTCAGCCTCGGTCGCACCCTCGTTACCAAAGCGCAGGTTGCTTGCAACGGTGCCCGAGAACAGCCATGCCTTCTGCGGCACGTAAGCGATATGCCCGCGAATCTCACCTTGCGAAAGGTCGCGCAGATCGACGCCGTTCAGGCGAATGGCGCCCTTCGTGGCATCGTGGAAACGAAGCAAGAGCTTGGCTACCGTCGATTTGCCCGATCCCGTCGAACCCACGATCGCGGTCGTCTGGCCACGGCGACAGGCAAAGCTCAGGTCGCACAGGGTGTCCTCGTCGGCATCGTCAAAACGGAACGACATATGGTCGAACACGGCCACCGCGTCGGCCCCATCTGCGGACTCAGGCGCCCCGTCGCCCAGCGTAGCCTTGCCGTCCACAATGCTCGGCTCGATTTCGAGCACCTGTTGCGCGCGGTTGAGGCACGCCGCAGCGCGCGGAAGCGTCAGAATCACCATCTGCGCCATCATCACAAAGAACAGGATCAAGATCGCGTACTCCAGCACGGCCGAGATGCTGCCGATTTGCATGGCATGGACGCCCACGCGGTTGCCGCCCACCCACAACACCGCCACCTCGGCGATGTTCATCAAAAAGAAGCTGGAGCTGTCGAGACCCACAAACAGGTGGTTTACCTTGATGGCATTGGCCGCGTAATCGCTAAACACCTCGTCCAGGCGCTGCTCCTCGTGGCGCTCCTTGTTAAATGCGCGGATGACGCGCACGCCCACGATGTTCTCGCGCAACACCACGTTCATGCGGTCGATAAAGCTCTGCAGGCGCATAAAGATCGGCGCGGCGTTGGCAACGGTAAAAACCGCCGCCACCAGCACGATCGCAACCACCACGCCCAGCAGCGTGCCCATGGCAGGATCGATAAACCAGGCAAAAATGATGCCCGCGACGGCCAAGAACGGTACCGGCAGCACGAGCTGAATCGTCTGCAGGATCGCTTGCTGGATCACGTTGATGTCGTTGAGCGAGCGCGTGATCATCGAACCCGTGCCAAAGCGCTCAAAGTCGCTGGCCGCGAGTTCGAGCGACTTGTCGTACACGGCATTGCGGATATCGCAAGCCACGTTGGCGGCCAGGCGCGCCGAAAGATAGCAGCCCAGCACCGTGCCGCCGCTAGCCATGCTGGTCGCGATAAACATGTATAGGCCGTTGCGTAAAATGTAGTCGACATCGCCCGTGGTAATACCGGTGTTGACCATGTTCGCCAGCATCGTGGGAACCAGCAACGTACCGACGTTATCCACCAGCAGCACCAGCAGCGTCACTGCGACAAGCCCTCGATAGGGCTTCAAAAACCTCATTAGCACTCGCACGACTCCCCCTCACCTTGATTCTCGGCTTGGCTCTCGGCAGCGATATGCCGCTTAAATGTCTCGCACTCCTCGCCGAGCACCTGAGAGAATTTGCCGATCAAGCGCATAATCTCGCGCTGCTCACACGGCTCAAGCGCGCCAAAGGCTCGCTGCTCGGCCTTGAGTGCCGGCAGCGCATAACGCTCGGCAAATCGCCTGCCCTCTTCGGTCAGGCTCACAACCTTGTTCTTACGACTGCCTTCGGCAAACTCCAACGTTGCGAAGCCCCGCGCCGTCAAGGTTTTAATTGCCGAGTTGATGGTCTGCTTGCTGTAGAACCATTCGCTTGTCAGACGGCTTACGGCAATACTGCCGCCCGCCGTGCTGGTATCAACGAGCATTCAGTAAGCGCAGTCCGAAAGGCCGCAGGCGCGCGAGAACTCCGAATAGATATGGTCGAGTCCATTGAGCAACCGGTCGAAGTCGACCAGTGTAACCGCACTATTCATCTATCCCACCATTCGATTGTCCGAGTTTTGACCAATTTTGTGTCTCTAGATTAGTCCGAGTTTTGACTATCGTCAACAGGCTCTCCGCAAATGCGTGCACTTTTATGGCCTATCGGCAGAAAAAGACCGCCGGCGCGGGGGCGGCGCCAGCGGTCACGTGAAAATCGAGTTTTATTGCCTGTTAAGCGGCGACGGCCTCATAGACCGTAGCGCCCGAGAAGCTGTCATGCAGGCTCTTGCCGGCAATCCACGGCAGCTCGACGACCTCGCAGACCGTGTTGACCAGCTCGGAGCAGTCAGTAAAGTGGCCCTTATCGTTGAGGGCCTCGCAATCCTGAACACGCCAATAGCCATCGGTGTGCGTGATGTAGTACTCGTGATCGTTGATCGACACGAAAGCGCGCGTCTTGGAACGCAGCAGCTTCAGAAATCCTTCGAAGTCGGTCTCGACGACATCTCCAGCCTGGAACATGATGTTACCTCCTGGCCCGGCGCCACCACGGCGCATTGATAAACGTTGGTCCTCCTTTAGTAAAACCTTTATCAGAGGTTATGCGTTCGTCATTTAGGCAAGTGGTAAAAAACCGCAGGGTAGACGGGATAAAACGTTTAACCATCCCATTTGTTTGTCACATTCTGAAGGTACTTTTATGCAAACCTACTTTCCCAATTGGAATCTATCCTTTTGGCCGGGCAATTGACCGTCTATCGTTTGAGCCCGACGGGTATGAACGGGGCATCTGCAACGCCACCGCAAGGAGACACCATGGAGACCATCGAAGCGCTCATTCACCGCCGCAGCTGCCGCAACTACAGCGATCGTCCCGTCGAGGCCGAAAAGCTTGCGCGTATTATCGAAGCCGGCCAATATGCACCGAGCGGCATGGGCCGCCAACCGGTGACGTTTGTCGCCGTCACCGACCCCGCGACCGTCGAGCGTCTCTCACAGCTCAACGCCCAGGTCATGGGCAGCAACAGCGACCCCTTCTATGGCGCCAAGACCGTTGTGGTGGTGCTGGTTGACCGCAGCGTGCCCACACATCTGGAAGACGGCTCGCTCGCCATGGGCAACCTGCTCAACGCCGCCTATGCACTGGGTGTCGATTCGTGCTGGATTCACCGCGCGCATGAGGTCTTTGACTCGCCCGAGGGCCTGGAGCTGCTGGCCAGCTGGGGCCTGCCCGCCGACGGCAGCCTGCGCGGTGTCGGTAACTGCATTCTTGGCTACGCCGAGGACACGCTACCCGAGGCAAAGCCGCGCCGCGACAACGTGGTGTACGTAAAGTAATTAGTTCCGCCGTTCTACCGAACGGCGGACCCGCTGAAAGGCCCCGTCCCAAATTTGCTGCCCCACTCGCAACTTATCCCGCCGATGGAGTTGTTGCCGTTTCATTTGCCTGGGCCGTTTCGGCGTCGTCGCCTTGCTTGTCTTCGTCCTTTTGCGCATCGGCGATGGTGGAGGCCGCCGCAACGATACCACGCTGGGGCGCGACGCCCGTCTGGGTCTGAGCGCCCTCGACAACTTCTGTACCTGCATGCGCGAGCTCGGGCGATTTAAACACTGCGTCCAAGTTGGCGCCACCGCCGGCATAGCCAAGCGCAGCGAGTGCGATGACGATCACTGCAACGGCGGCCACGATCGGCACGTAGCGATGCCAGCCGGCGGGATTGAGCCCGCTGCGGCGAGCCGCCCCGCGGCTGATGTAGCCGAGCGTTCCGTCGTGCTTGAGCTTTGAGCCCACCACGCGTTTGCGGCCCCACAGCGAGGACTCTGCCTGCATTGCCAAGCGGGCGCTTGCCGAAGGATAGCCGTATTTAGTGCGCTTGAACGAGCCATCAAACCCCGAGGCGTGTTTGCCCCACGTCACCGATGTCGTGCGTCGGTTGACCGGCGCGGCACTCCGCCTTCTGCGGCTCGGTTTTGAAGTCTCAGCCATATGCCCTCGCACGCCGTAACCAAATCGAAACAATAACGCTTTGGACTGTAGCACACGCGTCGCGCGCGGTCACGGGCGCCTCGCTCAACGGTCATCGTCCTTCAGCAAGCGCCACAGAGTTGTACGGCTTATGCCCAGCACCTCCGCCGCACGGGTTCGGTTGCCGTGGAGATGGTCTACAACCAGATGCGCGATATCTCGCTCGGTATCGGCCAGCGGTCGCAGGATATACAGGTCACTTTCGAGCGTCGGGGCGCCAAAGGTTGCGGTCTTAATCACGTCCTCTTGGGCGAGCACTTCCTCCGCCACAGCGCGGTCCACCGTGCCCGCCCCCACCAATATATACAGTCGTTCCGAGACCTCGCGGAGCTGCAGATAGTTGCGCGGCCAGCGGTAAGCATCGAGCGTCTTCGTCGCCGCGGCAGACAGCGCGGGCGTTGCCGTCCCAAATGCATCAGCGAGATATTCCAAATAGCGCGCAACCTTCGTCGACGCGGCTCCCTGCTCGGCGATTGCCGGCGCCACGCTCACCGCACAGGCGAAGCGCTCGGTCACAAAGGCGGCTTGATCACTTTCGCTGCCGCCCGGCATGTCATTCGCCGTCAGCACCACATGGCAGCGCGTCGCCAACGCGGTGTCGGCCATCGTGGAGACCAGCTCGCGGAGGCGCTGGGGGCCAACCGCGTTCCAGCCCTCAATGCAAAGGGTCAGCCCTGTTTGGAACAACGGCGATTCGGCGCTTTTGAGCACATGGCGCCAACCGCGCTCGGTGAGCTCATCGAGCGCAACGGAAACAAAGGGCTGACCGGCAAAAGGACCGTCCAGATAGAGGCGCTTGGCGATCTCGACCTGACCCGCTCCCAGCTCGCCCTCGAGCATAAGGGGCACACCGCGCGCGTAACTCTCTGCAACCGGCGCAGCCACCGAGGCCGCCCCCTCAGCGATGCCGTACGCGCTCGATTCGTAGCGGGCCTCAACCTCGTCGGCGTTGAGCCACTCGATGCCCGCATGCGCCGCGGCGCCGCGCACCTCGCGGACCACGACGGCCCAAAGGCCCCCGCCCTCTTTGTCGGTGGGGCGAACGGTCAGGCTCAGGCGCGTACCCGCGCGCCCCATAACAAGACGCGCGCCGTCTCCTATACGGTCGAGGCGTTCGGCAACAAAAGTCGCCACATCCCGCTCAAGCGCCGCGTCATTCATGGTCGAGATCGCGACGTCCCCACGCGCATCGATTGCCAATGCCGAGGCCCCGGCAGCAGCCAGGGCCTCGGTCAAGATGTTCAGCTTGGCATCGCTATCCATGATTCGCCTCTGTCCGCAGCGACGTGCAACCGCCGACGGTCGCACGACCGAGTGTTTCAAAATTGAACGATATTGCTCACCAAACACTATAGGGCAGAAAGCGCCGTCCTGCGAGTATAGGTGTTGCCCCGCATCGCCATCCTGGCGGGGCGATAAGAGCTCTTCGGGACTTATAAACCTGCGGACAAGCCATACCCGCAAGAGCTCCTATCGCTCCACCGCAGGCATGCGCTCACCAGCAACCAGTACGCAAATAAGCTACTTCTCTACCAGATTCCCAGCACGTGCTGCATTCCTAAACTCATGCACGCAATGCCAATCCAGCAGCAAAAGCCCAATGCGATGGGCTTGCCGCCCTTTTTGACCAGCTCGACGATATCGGTATTAAAACCAATAGCCGCCATAGCCATCACAATAAAGAACTTCGACAGCTCCTTGATGGGCGCCGTAATGGACGCGGGAAGCTGAAGCACCGTGGTGATCACGCTCGCCAGCACAAAGAACAGCACAAACATGGGAAACGCACGTTTAAGCGAGAACGTGCTTTTGGCGTCGCCGCCGGCCTTGCGCGTCAGATGCATCTGCCAGCATGCGAGAGCCAACGTAATGGGAATAATGGCCAACGTCCTGGTGAGCTTGACCACTGTGGCGCTTTCGAGCACATTGGCGCCGGGATGCATGCTGTCCCAGGCGCTCGCCGCAGCCGTTACCGACGGGGTGGCGTTGATGGCGG
>CAJMSO010000102.1 GCA_905216075.1 uncultured bacterium
CGTCGCTCGACCAGGTGGGACCCTTTGGCCGCACGGTCGAGGATGTCGCGCTGGCCATGAACGCGCTTACCGGCGCGGGCCGCGATCCGTACGACTGCACCAGCCAGGATTGCGCCGTCGACCTTACCGAGCATCTCAACGACAGCATCGAGGGCAAGCGCGTGGGCATTATCCCTGCGTTTATGGAGGCCGAGGGCCTGACGCCCGAGGTCAAGGCCGCTGTTCAGCGCGCCGCCCAGGAGCTGCAGAACCAGGGTGCCGAGCTGGTCGAGGTCGACCTGCCGCACCTAGACGCCGCTATCGCCGCCTACTACGTCATCGGTCCGGCCGAGGCGGTTTCCAACCTGGCCCGCTTCGACGGTATTCGCTACGGCTATCAGGAGGAGGGCTGCGCTAACCTGTCCGACCAGAGCTCGCTTTCGCGTGCCCACGGTTTTGGTGCCGAGGCCAAGCGCCGTCAGATGCTCGGCGCCTACCTGCTGAGCTCGGGCGTGTACGACAAGTACTACTACGCTGCGCAAAAGGCCCGCACGCTCATCACGCAGGACTACGACGCCGCGTATGCCAAGGTGGACACCATCCTCATGCCCGCCTCGCCGCGCACGGCCTTTAAGTTTGGCGAGATCAGCGACCCCACGCAGATGTATCTCTCCGACCTGTACACCATCTCGCTCAACATTTGCGGCAACGGTGGCATTTCGGTGCCGCTGGGCTTGGGCGAGGATACTCAGCTGCCCGTTTCTGCCCAGCTGGTTGGTCCGGCGTTTAAGGACCGTCAGCTGCTCACGTTTGCCCGCGCCCTGGAGCGCGGCTTTGCCGATGCCGCCACGGGTGCGCCTGCGCTTTCCGTCGCGCCCGATTTTGCCGGGAAGGGAGGCGAGCTGTAATGAAGGAGCTTTCCGAGGTCCTGCAGGATTGGGAGGCCGTGATCGGCCTGGAGATCCATACCGAGCTCACCGCACTCGATACCAAGATGTTCTGCAACTGCAAGCTCAGCCACGATGACGAGCCCAACGCCAACGTGTGCCCGGTATGCTTGGGCCTACCCGGCGCCCTGCCGGTGCCCAACAAGCGCGCCATCGAGAGCATCGTCAAGGCAGGTCTCGCCACCAACTGCGAGATCCAGCGCCACTCGATGTTCTACCGCAAGCACTACTTCTATCCCGATATGGCCAAGAACTTCCAGACTACGCAGGGTCCGGTCGCTTTTGCCATGTACGGTCACTTGGACCTGGACGTGACCGGTCGTGGCGCCGCCGAGCGCCCCGACTGTGCATTTGGCGAGGCCGAGGCCCAGAGCCTGGCGAGCGCTTCGGCCAACGCCGAGGGCCTGTCCACGTCCATGACGTCGACCATGCGCGAGGGCAACCAACGCGCCGGTCACCTGGCCAGCTACGATGCGTCCAACCTGCAGATGCCCGAGCGTCGCGAGGACGGTTCCTACACGGTACCCATCCGCATCCTGCGCATCCACATGGAGGAGGACGCCGCCAAGATGGTCCACGTGGGCGGTGCCGAAGGCCGCATTACCGCCGCGGCCGAGTCGCTCGTCGACTACAACCGCTGCGGCACGCCGCTCATTGAGCTCGTCACCGAGCCCGACCTGCGCACGCCCGAGGAAGCGCGCCTGTTTATGGAGAAGCTCCGTCGCATCTTTGTGACGTTGGGCATTTCCGACTGCTCCATGGAGAAGGGCTCCATGCGCTGCGACGGCAATGTGTCGCTGCGACGCCGCGGCGAGACCAAGCTGGGCACCAAGACCGAGCTCAAGAACCTCAACTCGTTTAAGAGCCTGCACGACGGCCTTGCCTACGAGATCTGCCGCCAGGCCGAGGTGCTCGAGGAGGGCGGCATCATCTATCAGGAGACCCGCCACTGGGAGCCCAGCCGCAAGCGCACCGTGGTCATGCGCGTGAAGGAGACGGCCGACGACTATCGTCTGTTCCCCGACCCCGACCTGGCGCCGTTCGATCTGGACGACGAGTTCATCGACCGCTGCCGTGGCGAGATTCCCGAGCTGCCCGATGCCAAGCGCGCCCGTTTTGAGGCCGACTTTGGCATTAAGGCGGCCGATGCCGAGCAGATCGCCGGCGACCCGGAGTTTGCCGAGTTCTTTGAGGCCGCCGCTGCCGGTATGGCTGGCAAGGAGGCCCAGACGGTTGCAAACTTGCTGGTGAACGAGATGATCGCCTATCTTAAGGGCGCGGGCGTGTCGCTGACCGAGTCCGGTATCGCGCCGGCTCAGGTTGCGGCGCTGGCTAAGCTGCTGGCGACCGATGCTATCAGCTCCAACCAGGCGCACGAGGTCTTTGAGGCCATGGCCCAGACCGGCGACGACCCCAACAAGATCGTCGACGAGCGTGGCATGCGTCAGGTGAGCGATGCCGGCGCGTTGCAGCCGATCGTGGATGAGGTGCTGGCAAACTGTGCCGAGCAGGCGCAGCAGTATCGTGACGGCAACCAGAAGGTCATCGGCTTTTTGGTGGGCCAGTGCATGAAGGCGAGCCGCGGCAAGGGCAATCCGAAGCTCTTCAACGAGTTGCTGAGAAAGGCGCTCTCGTAAGCGGGAACCCGGGAGCCCCGGCAGGGCGGGTGCTTCCTCAAAATTTCGAACAGTCCTGCGCAAGACGAAGGCCACATTAAGTGGCCTTCTTTGCGTGCGGAACTCATTTTGAGCAAGCACCCGCCCTGCCGGGGCTCCCGGGTTCTATGACGACTCGGCCGTTCGGGTCAGGTAGGCTGATAGGAAAGATGGTGACGGAGGCGCAAAATGTGCCTCCGCCTTTTAAATGTGATGAAAGTGTGGCGAAATGAGCTTAAAACTTCCGTAAATGTGATAAATGTCACATTTTACCTAGGGTAAAATGTGGGAAATATCACGTTTACGGAAGTTTCTTTGCGGGAGGTTCGGTCATGCAGCGAGATATCATTGCCAAGCTTAACGCTTGGAAAGCGTCAGAATATCGTAAGCCGCTTATCCTTAAGGGGGCGCGCCAGGTTGGAAAGACGTGGGCGCTTAAGGAGTTCGGCCGAACCTCGTACCTCAATTTTGTGTATCTGACGCTCGAGGAGCCGTCACCTGGGGTACAGAGCGAGTACGCTCAGTTTTTCGAAGGTACGCGCGATCCTCGACGGATCATCTCAAATCTTTCCCTGGCACTTGGACAGCCTATCGAGCCCGGCGAAACGCTGCTTATTATTGATGAGATCCAGGATTGTCCTTCTGCAGTCGGCGCCCTTAAATACTTCTGTGACGAGGCCCCCGAGTATCACGTCGCATGCGCAGGGTCTTTGTTGGGCGTTCGCTTGTCCCGTGAGACCAGCGCTTTTCCGGTGGGAAAGGTCGAGTTCATGGAGATGCGCCCCATGAGCTTTTCCGAGTTTCTGAAAGCCGAGGGCGCTGCAAACTACGACGAATACCTTGGCGGCCTGGATCAGATCGAGACAGTGCCCGATTTCTTCCATGTCCGTCTCGTCGAGCATCTTCGTCGTTATTTTGCATGCGGCGGCATGCCAGAGGCTCTTGGCCGGTGGGTGGAGACGGGCGATATCGTTCAGGTCGATAAGGTGTTGTCTGATCTCTTGGATTCCTACGAGCGCGATTTTGCCAAGCATGGTGGCCGTGCGCAGTTCGCCAAGCTTTCACAAATATGGAACTCGATTCCAGCTCAGTTGGCGCGCGAGAACAAAAAGTTCGTTTGGGGTGCGGTGCGCGAGGGGGCTCGTGCTCGAGAATACGAGGATGCTCTGGAATGGCTTGCCGATGCTGGGCTCATCACGGCGGTTCGCCTTAATGCTGCTGGTGGTGTGCCGCTCTCTGCGTACGATGACCTCAAGGCATTTAAGGTCTACTGTCTTGATGTCGGCTTGCTGCGCCGCATGGCAAGGCTGGATGCGTCCGCTTTTGCCATCTCGGATGCGCTATTTTCGGAGTTCAAAGGTTCGTTCGCCGAGAACTATGTGCTTCAGGCATTACTTTCACAGTTAGATGCTGCTCCGCGTTATTGGACAAACGAGAAGCCGAAGCACGAAGTCGATTTTTTGATTCAAGTCGGAAACGAAATCGTTCCCGTCGAGGTCAAATCGGGAGAGGTCGTTCATTCCAAGAGCCTTAAGTACTATGCCGACAAGCATGCGGAGACGACTCCATTGAGGGTCCGCTACTCACTTAAGAACCTAAGGCTCGACGACGGGGTGCTCAACATTCCGTTGTATTTGGCTGATCGATCTGTCCCTCTTATCAAAAAGGCGCTTGATCGTGCACATCTTGACGTTTAGATCCTGGGTGAGCTGACGGGCGGCGGCTAATTAATCGCTCCGTTACGGCCAGGGAGCCTGGGCCTTAGCGATGCTTGCTTCGCCAAGCCGTGGGTGTCATGCCGGTGTATTGTTTGAAGGCTTGGGTGAAGGCGGCCTGCTGAGGGTAGCCTAGGCGCTCTGCCACCTGCGCTATCGTAAGCGAGCTATCGGCCAAAAGGTCCTGTGCTCGCTCTATACGGCGTCTGCGAATGTAGACGCCCAGGGACTCGCCAGTTTGGGCCTTAAAGGTGGCGCATAGTTTGGAGCGGCTTGTGTAGAGCCTCTCGGCCACCTCGTTGATACCCACACGTCTG
This sequence comes from uncultured bacterium, assembly GCA_905216075.1. Taxonomy (GTDB): domain Bacteria; phylum Actinomycetota; class Coriobacteriia; order Coriobacteriales; family Coriobacteriaceae; genus Collinsella. Next base: position 4,614 of record CAJMSO010000102.1, read on the forward strand.
CCTTTGTCGAGCGCGCGCTCAATCATTGCCGTTGCTTCTTCGGCCATGGTTATGCTGACGCGTGTGTCTGTCGCCTGCCGCGCCTGCTTGTGGGCCGCGCGCGAACAGGCGAGCTCCGCGACCATGGTCTCCACGATACCCTGTATATAGACGTGTCCGCCTACGGTGCGGGCGCGGTCCTCGTTAATCCGGCGCAGCGTGTGGCAGATGGCAGACGTCGTTTCCTCGTGCCATGGCTCGGCAAACGCCTCAAAGATTCCCGCGAACTCGGTGGGATAGCGGTGCTCCAGTTCGTCAAAATATCCAGGCAAAAAGAGCACCGAGCGCGAGTGATAGAGCTCCCCCGCAAACAGCGGGCTTAATTCCTCGCCACAGCTATCTTGGATAAAGCTGCAAACGGCATTGTTTGGCCACGGTCCATGCAATGGTTTAAGGTTCGCGGGCGTTATGCCAGCCTCGGGCATGCATGTAAGTGTGGGCGCGCTGATCTCGCTCACGCAGGCGTATGGCTCGGGTGTGTATTCGGCCAGGTACATATCGCGCGTCGGGGTGATGAAATGCTCCATGACAATGCAGGCAGGGGAGAGGGGCATGATCCATGCGCGTCCGTGCGCCCGATCGTTTGCCACCTCGCCGGTAAAGACAGCGCCCTTGCCGGAAAGCTCCAGGCCAAACTGCTCAAACTGTGGTGCGTAGAGCTCAGTTATGTCGGTCGCAGCCCGATGCATTTTCAAAAGCGTCCCCTTCCTTTGCGGAAACGTCCACGCCTGGCTCGATTGTGTGCCTTGGCTAACATATCAATGATAAGTTGAATACGGTTAACTCTCAAGCCGTTAGAAAGGAATCTCATGGCAAAGGGATCAAAAAGGGAAGGCGGCGGTATCGGCGAGTTGCTCGCGTATGCCGGTGACCGCAAATTCCTAACGTATTTGGGCATGGCGCTCTCGGCGCTCTCGCAGCTGCTGAGCTTTGGCCCGTACGTGTGCATTTGGCTTGTCGCGCGCGATCTGATCGCTGTGGCACCTAACTGGAGCGAAGCCTGTGACATCGCGATGTATGGCTGGTGGGCCGTGGGGTTTGCCCTGGCAAGCATCGTAGTTTATTTCGTGGGGCTCATGTGCACGCACCTGTCTGCGTTTCGCTGCGCGTCCAATATCCGCAAGACTACGAGCGAGCACCTGCTTAAGCTGCCGCTTGGCTACTTTGACACGCACGCCACCGGTGAGCTGCGTCGTGTTGTAGACGGATGTGCCGCCTCCACCGAGACTTTGCTCGCACACATGCTGCCCGATATCGCAGGCGCCGCCGCCATGGTCGTGGGCCTGCTCGTGTTGCTTTTCGCCCTCGATTGGCGCTTGGGCGCGGCATGCCTCATCTCGGTGGCCATTTCGTTTGGCGCCATGGCCACCATGATGAGCGGCAAAGGCGCCGAGTTCATGAAGGCCTACATGGGAGCGCTGGTCAAGATGAACAAGACCGGCACCGAATACGTACGCGGCATCCCCGTGGTCAAGGTGTTTCAGCAGACGGTCTACTCCTTCAAGGCCTTCCACGATGCGATTGCCGAATACGCCGACATGGCACAAAGCTATGCGGGCACGTTCTGCCGAGGTCCACAGGTACTCAACCTTACCGCGCTCAATGGTCTTGTGGCATTCCTGCTGCCCGCGGCGTTGCTGTTGGCGCCGGGCGAGACGGACTTCGCGCATTTTATGGCAAACTTCACGTTTTACGCGATATTTTCGGCCGTGGTACCGACGGCCATGACCAAGCTCATGTTTGTGGGCGAGGCCTCTCAGATGAGTGCCGATTCGCTGGC